>JAUWAD010000101.1 GCA_030602225.1 Bacillota bacterium
ATTAGTTTCAAGATATAAATATAATGACTTTTTTTATTCGCCATGACTTCACTCCTTAATATGAATTATTACTATGTTTTTATTATATCCCATGTTGAACTAACATACTTATTGAAGTTATCAAGTATTGCTTGCCATCCAGCTTTCTGCATTTCCTTTGAGTTACTACTTTCTGCTTCAAATCTTATAATTACCTCTACACCGTCATTTTCTTCTATGAAATAAACGAATACCTTCCTACCATCATCAAGGGTATATGATATATTCCTATTAATAATAACTTCATCATAGACTCCAGAGAAATCAAACTCAAAACTACCATCCCTGGCTGCCATCCTATAACTAAATACTCCACCTTCTCTAAGATCATTTTCTGCTGAGGGTGTGTGCCAATCATCGCTTGCATGATTCCAATTGACTATATGTTCAGGCAATGTATACTTTCTCCACACCTCACCTATTGGTCTTTTTATAAAGGTCCTAATTTCTACTACATTGTTATCCATACTCTACCTCCTGGTTCTCTTATTAAGAGTAAAACTCCACTAACAAAAGACAAAACTATCTATCTATATTTATTTCCTTAATTACACTTTTTAATCCAGGTCAAATACTTGATAAAAGGTAGTCATACTACTTAAGTAGTACCCAATGGTTATTATTTACTATAAAGGGTAGAAATCTAATACGTTAAACCTATTAGATTATAAAGGGAGGAATTGAGAATGGCAGTTGTTAAGATTGTTGAACTTCTAGCAGAATCTCCAGAAAGTTGGGAAGCAGCAACCCAGATGGCAGTGAAAGAGGCATCAAAAACAATTAAGAATATCACTTCTGTTTACGTAAAGGAATTCCAAGCTATAGTTCGTGATGACAATATTGTTAATTACAGGGTAAATGTAAAAATTTCATTCATCGTTGAATAGACAAAATAAGGACATGGAGATCAGATCCATGTCCTTACTATTATAGAATTTAAAAAGCAGGTTTACTTGCCCAACTATAGTTATCAATTAAAAACGCCCTTACCTTATCACTGGTTATGTGCTTTATCAGTGCTTTTATTTTTTCACTGTCCTTGTTATCTTCCCTGGAAACTAATGAAATTGCATAGCCTTCTGTCACCCCATCCTGATTTTCCACATACAACCTCTGCTCATCTCCAACTAATTCAAGACTTCTTGCATAGGTTGGGTACATTGTAGCTAAATTTGTTTCTTTATATCGCTGTGCCAAACTAGTTAGAGGTACCCTATCACTTAATACTAGATTCTTTGGATTAGACTCAATATCATCAACTGTAAGTCCTATTGTCTTGCTATCTTTAAACGTCAATAATCCTGCCTGACCAAGTAAATATAGAGCTCTACTTAAGTTGGTGGAATCATCTGGCAATGTAATGCTACTTCCATTTGGAATCTCATCAAGGGAACTATAATCCTTTGAATACAAGGCAAAAATAGCATGATAAATCGGTTGTATGGTCACAAGGCTTGAATTATTAGCATTATTAAAGGATTGGAGAAAATAATCGTGCTGAATCATATTTGCATCTATTTCCTTTGTATTAAGCAGATTATTTGGTGCCTGATAATCAGTAAACTCATGGATTTTTAGATCATATCCATCAGCTCTTAAATCTTCCTCTATTAAAAGTAGGATGTCCTTCATGGGATAGAATGATACACCAACATTGATTTCGTTATTATCAGTTACAACTTCATTGCTACAACCAGATGCTGATAAGCCTAATGCAACTACTAAAATAAATATTAATGCCTTCTTCATATTAATCATCTCCATTATCTTTTGTCATATTTTCTTGCAATTCTATTTCCTGTTGTCTGAATCAAGTGAACCAGCAGTACCATCAGTAATATTATAATCCACATAAGACTGTAATTGAAGTTTTGATAACCTTCACTTATTGCCAGATAACCCAATCCTCCACCACCTATAATACCCATAACCGTGGAATAGGATAGTAAGCTTATGGTGGTTGAGGTAAAACTCAAAATAAGTCCAGACCTAGCCTCCACCAATAAAAAGTGGGTTAGGTATTGGGTTATATTTGCACCCAGAGCATATGATGTTTCATATATGCTCTTATTCACATCGAGAAAGTCCTGCTCCACAAATCTAGCAAATGTTGCAATTCCTATTAAACTCAAGGGTATTTTTGAAGCATCCACCCCGAATCCAGTTCCTATTAATAATCTATTGAAGGGAATAATCACAATAATAAAAAGAATATAGGGCACGGATCTCAGAATATTTAAGATCCCTGATACTATGAAATATATGAATCTATTCCTATGGATTCCATCGTCTCTGGTTATAAACATAATGTATCCAAACACCATCCCGAATATGACGGTAAAAATCATTGCAGTGAACATCATATCCAGTGTTTCAGTAAATGCCTTTAGAAGGTCTGTTTGATATTTGCTTACAGTATCAATATAGGTACTAATCACTTATCAAGGCCTCCTTATAAGAAATTGGTCTAATCTCCTTTTGGGTTAAGGATAAAATTTCAACAACCCTTCCATCTTCGATTATTGCAACCCTTGAACAAAGTGACTTTATCACTGATATATCATGGGATACCACAACTATTGTAGTATCATACTTATCATTGATTTCCCTAAGTAGCTTCAAGACTTCATAACTCATCCTATCATCAAGAGCTGATGTAGGTTCATCACACAGTATTATCTTAGGACTTGTCATGAGAGTTCTAGCTATTGCCACTCTTTGCTTTTGCCCTCCAGATAGGGTTTTTATATATGCTCCTTCAAAATCTGTTAATCCTACAAAACTTAGTATCTCCCTTGCCTTTTCTATCTCATCCTTTTTTCTGCCCTTCCTAAATTTAGTAGGCAATATCACATTATCCAATACATTCAGATTTCCAAGGAGATTAAAGTCCTGGAATATCATGGAAGTATCCCTTACCAGCTGGTGCTTGGAATCCTTATTTAACTCCCTATCCATTATATAAATCTTGCCCTTATCCGGTTCAATAAATCCATTTATCATTCTAAGGATAGTTGACTTTCCACTTCCAGTCTCTCCAACCAGCCCGAATATCTCCTTTTTATTAATTCTAAGATTAACATCATGGATTACTTCTTCTTCCTTAACACCATTTAAGAAACTCTTAGAAACATTTTCAAGTACTATCATTAATTCACCCGCCTAATTCCATATTACATCTATACTATGTTGTTCTTCTACCAAGCCATAACTCAAGCAAAACTCCATAAATTATTCCTGCCAAAAAACTAATTGGATCCTGAAAGTTTGTGGAACTATAGAAAGCAAAGGAAACCAGAAGTCCAAACGTTCCTCCTCTAAGAAGTGTTTTATACTTTGTAGTATCCTTCCATGGAGCTCCAATCAATATACCCATAATTACTCGATTATACCACAAAGAAAACACGAATTCAGGTGAAGCACTAAACCCAGATCTTATGAATGCTCCAACTACACAAACAAGTCCAAGGATAGCTCCACCTATTATACCCTCAATCAGTCTTTTGTTCATATCAATTCTCCTATCTGTGATTTATAAAATCATCCTTACTTAACCTATGATGAATATCTTTAACATATCCTCTAATCAATTTAGTTCATATTAATCATAAATATTAATATACCCATAATAATTGCTTAGATCTAACTCCAGTCTAAAACCGATTCAATTGCAATTTAACATATACTCCTCTTGGAATCTTATCCCTATTCTATCACAAAAACACAAATCTATTACCACCCATTTATATACATCAATGTTTTTGCGAAAGATTATTTAACATCTTTGTATATAAGAGTTCCTATAGTTTTCTAAAATCAAATCTAAAAATACTCTTTGTATTGTTTTACATATCAAAATAGGATAAAATTAAAGAGTGAATATTTCGAATTTTAATTACATAATAAAAGGAGGGATTTTGTTGAAGCGTGTAGAAACCACTTGCGGTTATTGTGGTTGTGGTTGTGGGATTTATGTTAATGTGGCGGATGATGACACTATCCTAGGAATCACACCCAGCTATAATCACGTTGTCAGTAAAGGAAGGCTTTGTTCAAAAGGTTGGCATGGCTATGCATTTGTAAGAGATTCCAGACGTCTAACTAGCCCTTTAATAAAACAGGAAGATGGAACCTTCAGGAAAGCCAGTTGGGATGAAGCACTGGATAAGGTTGCTGAGGGTTTGAAGAATGCAATGATTAGTGAAGATAATACAGACCATATTGGACTGATTTCATCTGCAAGATGTACCAATGAAGAGAATTTTCTTATGGCGAAACTGGCTAGAGCAGGTCTTAAGACAAGCAGTATTGACCATTGTGCCCGCCTCTGACACAGTCCGACGGTAGAAGGTCTTTCTACCTCCTTTGGAACTGGTGGTGCAACTAATACAATGGATGATATTAGTGATGCTGAGTTAATAATGGTAATAGGTTCAAATACCACTGAACAGCATCCATTGGCTAGTACTAGAATATTTGAAGCCCTTGAGAAAGGTGCAGAGCTCTATGTAATTGATCCAAGACAGATTAGACTTACAGACTTTGCTCATGCATATATGCCTATAGAACCAGGTACTAATCTACCAATGATCAATGCAATGATCCATGTAATCATAAAAGAGAATCTTATCAATGAAGAGTTCATTAATACTCGTACAGAAAATTACGAGGAAATGAAAAAGTCCGTTGAGGATTGCACTCCAGAATGGGCTGAGACAATATCTAAAGTACCAGCTGATCAAATTAGGCAATTTGCAAGAAAATATGCTACAACCGATAAAGCCATGATACTTTTTACCATGGGAGTAACACAGCAGACAACAGCAGTTAAAAGTATAAGGGCACTGGCTAACCTAGCCATGATAACAGGTCATGTGGGTAGACCATCTGTGGGAATCAATCCCCTCCGTGGACAAAATAATGTTCAAGGTGCTGGAGATATGGGTGCTTTGCCAGATTTTCTACCAGGTTACCAAAGACCTGAATGGCCAGAGACAAAGGAACACTACACTAAAGTATGGGGAGATTTTTCCTGTCTTCGTGGTCGAAATATAATCCAGATGTTTAATCTGATGGATGAAGGCACAATGAAAGCAGCCTATATAGTGGGAGAAAATCCAGTTTTATCAGATCCTGATCAGACCCATACAATACACTGTCTGGAAAAAGTTCCATTCTTGGTAGTACAGGATATATTCTTAACTGAAACTGCAGAATTTGCAGATGTGGTATTGCCCGCTGCCAGTTTCTTAGAAAGGCATGGTACCTATACCAATACGGATAGAAGAGTACAGATGATTAATAAGGTTATTGAGCCTGTGGGAAATTCAAAGCCCGACTGGGAAATTATTGCTGAAATTATGAAACGCATAGGAATGGATGTTGATTACAAGGGTCCCTCTGATATAATGGATGAAATCAATGTAGCTGCTCCTTTATATGGTGGTATAACCCATGAGAGAATCAAAGAGGTGGGGATTCAATGGCCATGTCCTGATAAGGAACATCCTGGAACTCCTATTTTGCATGTTGGTGAGTTTAAGAGAGGCAAGGGATTATTTACTGTAAATGATTTTGAGTTCATAGGTGATCAAAGAAGTGAAGAATACCCCTTCCTATTGACAACAGGTAGAGTAACCCATCAATATCATACTGGGACCATGACCAGAAAAGTGTGGACACTGGCACTGGAATATCCCCATGGATTTGTGGAAATTCATACGAAGGATGCTGAAGAACTTGGCATAAAAAATCACCAGCCTGTTAGAATAACCTCAGCTAGAGGAAGTATTGTAGCTCCTGCAATGATCACAAATCGAATAAATGAAAAGACATTATTTGTTCCATTCCATTTTGCAGAATCTCCTGCAAATAGGTTAACTGGACAAAATTTAGATCCAATTATAAATATACCAGCGCTGAAAGTGTCAGCAGTAAGAATCGAGGTGGAATAATGGATACAAATAAACTATATACTCTTGATAGAGATCTATTAGACAAAGTACTTGGCATATGGAATGAAAACGCTTCAGTATATGTTCCAGTGGGAAAGGGTAAAGATATCCAGCTTCTTCCTTTAGGTGTTGGAGAAAGAACCGAGGACTACATAAATCTAACTTTACCAGTTAAAGAGATGGTTTTCGAACAGAAGGAAGGTCTATTTAAATGGAATAGAGATGAAGATGGCATTGAAATAGAAGGTCTTCAACATCAACACTCAAAGAATCGTATATTATATGGAGTAAGGGCATGTGACACCTATGGGATTGCGTACACGGATAGATTTTTCCTAAGGGAATTTCCTGATCCAAATTACAAATCAAGAAGAGAAGAAACCACAATCATAGCAGTAAATTGTCTTGAAGCAGGGAAACACTGTTTCTGTACTTCAGTTAAGACAGGAGTATTTTCAACAATAGGTCATGATCTGGCATTCACTCCTTTTGAATCATACTATTTGGTAGAGGTTGCTACAACAAGAGGTGAAGAATTAATAAATCAAGCT
>JAUWAD010000064.1 GCA_030602225.1 Bacillota bacterium
AAACCATCGCCAATTCTATAGCTTGTTAGTTTGAAAGGTCCGTTTGAAACAGCTATATTATGGTTCTTAGCCCATGCCCCATCTGCTCCTGCTTCTACTGATGATTGCTTAGTAGGTAAGAAGTGATAGAAGGATAGTAAACTTACAATGTAATCTGTTGGTACCATTAGCTTAACTTCAAGTGTGTAGTCATCAAGAGCGGTTACTCCAACCTCATCCAATGATCCACCTTCAACTGCAGCATAAGCTCCAACTATATTAGTATATTCCCAAATCCAAGCATACTCAGATGCTGTTGCAGGATCCATTCCTCTTTTCCATGAGTAAACGAAGTCATGAGCTGTTAGTGGGGATCCATCTGACCACTTAGACTCTCTTAGATAGAAAGTAACAGTTAAACCGTCATCTGAAACTTCCCATCTTTCAGCAATACCAGGTAAAAGCTCTCCACTTTTTTCCCTAATAAGACCTTCAAATGTTTGGTTAATAACATCTCCACCGTCACTTGCACCGTTAAGTACAGGGTCGATAGTCTTAGGATCTGCTCCTATGTTCCAGTTAAATACAACTTCTGATGGTGCTGCTGGTTCTGATGGTGTAGCTGGCTCAGCAGGTGTTGATGGCTCAGCTGGTGTTGATGGTTGCTCAGCAGGTTTACTACATCCTGCAAGCGTTGCTACAACCATAACTAATGCCAGCATTAATGCTAATAGTCTTTTATTCATTTTTTCCCCTCCTCATTTAGTTTGCCGCTTTTTCTATTTAAACTGGTTGTACCCAGATTAAATACTGTTTTAACGCTTTAGTTTGTCCTGTTGAGAATATTATATCACGTTTTTTTTATTAAACAAGATGGCACGCTACAAAATGCCCTGGCTCAATTTCCCTTAGTTCTGGGGTTTTCTCCCTGCAAATATCCTGTACATATCTACACCTGGAGTTAAACCTACATCCCTCTGGTGGATTTATTGGACTCTTTACATCTCCCTGAAGGATTATCCTCTTTTTGGATGTCCTTACCTTAGGATCTGGTATAGGTATGGATGATAACAATGCTTGGGTATAGGGATGTAGTGGATTCTTGTATAGCTCCTTGCTGGTTGTTATCTCCATCATCTTTCCTAAATACATTACACCTATCCTATCTGAGATATGCTTCACCATGGATAGATCATGGGCTATGAACAAATAGGTTAGACCCATATTATCCTGAAGATCCTCAAGCATATTTACAACCTGTGCCTGGATGGAAACATCCAGAGCGGATATTGGTTCATCGCAAACCACTAGATCAGGTTCAACTGCCAGGGATCTGGCAATACCAATTCTCTGTCTCTGTCCTCCAGAAAACTCATGAGGGTATCTATTTGCATGTTCCTTCTTTAATCCAACAGTGGTTAATAGTTCATATATCTTATCCTGCTTCTCTTTTCCAGTATAGAGCTTGTGGGTTTCGATTCCCTCTCCAACTATTTCCTGAACTGTAAGTCTTGTATTAAGGGATGCATATGGATCCTGGAATATCATCTGTAGCCTTTTTCTATAATTTAGCATTTCCTTTTGAGATATTCTGGTTATATCCTCTCCATCATATATGATATTTCCCCCTGTTGGTTCATAAAGTCTGACTATACATCTTCCTAGGGTAGATTTTCCACATCCAGATTCCCCAACCAGGCCAAAGGTTTCTCCTTTATATATTTCAAAGGATACATCATCAACTGCAGTTAGATACTTTTTTTCCTTTTTGAAAAAACTACCTCCGCTTACATCAAAGTACTTCTTAAGATTAATAAGTTCCAGAAGTGGTCTATTATTCTCCATCTACATAACCCCCTTTCTGAAACCTTCAACTTCAGGTGCATGTTCATGTAATAGCCAACAAGCTGATTTATGATTATCACCAACACTAAATAGTGGTGCAACCTCTTCTCTACATATTTCCATAACATTTGGACATCTTGTGGAGAATGGACAACCTAGTGGTGGTTTCAAAAGATCTGGTGGTGAACCTGCTATTGGTTTTAATCTTCCCTTTTCTTCTGTATCCATCCTTGGCACTGATTTAAGTAGACCTCTGGTATAAGGATGTTGAGGATTCTCGAAAATCTGTTCAACACTTCCAGTTTCCATTGGCATTCCACCATACATAACTATAAGATCCTTACAGGTTTCTGCTATGACCCCAAGGTCATGGGTTATAAGGATGATTCCTGTATCTAGTTTAGTTGAAATATCTCTCATAATGTCCAGTATCTGAGCCTGAATAGTTACATCAAGGGCTGTTGTTGGTTCATCAGCAATAAGTAATTTCGGATTACAGGAAAGGGCAGTTGCTATCATTACCCTTTGTCTCATCCCACCAGAAAATTGATGGGGGAATGAGTGAATTCTCTTCTCCGGTTCGGGTATGCCTACTAGATGAAGCATATCCACTGCCTTTTTTAAGGCTTCCTTCTTTGATATCTTCTGGTGTCTTTGAATTACTTCCACCATTTGATTTCTTATTCTAAACACTGGATTTAATGATGTCATAGGATCCTGAAATATCATTGCAATTTCATTTCCTCTAATATTTGCCATTTTGTGCTCTGAATAATTAGTTATATCATTTCCATCAAATATAATCTGACCTTCCTTTAATCTACCCGGATGGTCTATCAGCTTCATTATTGTAAGAGCAGTTACACTTTTGCCACTTCCTGACTCCCCAACTATTCCCAGAACATCTCCTTTTCTCATCTTAAAGCTTATTCCTCTAACGGCTTGAACCTCACCAACATGAGTATAGAATGATGTTTTTAAATTATTGACCTCTAAAATATATTCCTTATTCTCTCTCATATCACACTATCCTTTTCTCAATCTTGGGTCCAAGGCATCCCTTAAACCGTCGCCAATAAAGTTAAACGCCAACATTGTAAATGCTATTGATAATGCGGGGAAGAACAACTGATAAGGATATGTTGTCAATCCAGGTAAAGCATTATTCGCCAATGTACCCCATGATGCCTGTGGTGCTGATACTCCCAGTCCTATAAAACTTAAAAATGACTCTGTAAATACTGCTGATGGTATCATCATGGCCATGGATACGATTATTGGTCCCATAGCATTTGGTATAAGATGTTTGAAAATAATCTTACTCTTGGAAACACCCATTACTCTTGCAGCAAGGACAAACTCCTGCTCTTTTAGAGATAGCATCTGTCCCCTAACAAGTCTTGCCATGGAAACCCAGTAAACACTACTTAGGGCAATGATAATGTTCATTAGTCCTCCACCTCTAAACCAAACCATTAGAAGTATTACATACAAGGTAAGGGGAACTGAGTTTATAATATCAACAATTCTCATCATAATATTATCTAGCTTACCGCCTTCAAATCCTGAGATACTTCCATATATAACTCCAATAAATAGATTTGCCATGGTAGCAATAAATGCAACTAGCAAGGAAATCCTTGCTCCATACATTACTCTGGTTAGTAAATCCCTGCCCAGTCCATCCGTTCCAAATGGATACATCTTATTCCATTTGGTCATTGCAGGCTGGGTAACTACCTCTCCCTTGTACTCAAGGGTTTGATTGTAGTCATACCCCATCTTTGTGGGAAGTAGATTGTAGGAAAAGTCAAGTATTACAAAATCATCCCCATATGTATACTTGTATACCTTCTTTAGCATATCCCTATTAAGTGGATTGAGTTCCAATCTATCTATTAAGGTTCCATCTGATGTAACCCTGAAAACATTGTAATCTTTTGAAACGTGGAAGTATTCTCCATTTATTTCATATAACTCAAGTCTTGGTGCCAGATTCTTATACTTATTTACCTGATCTGAATACGAGTAACCTGTGAAGCTTGGTCCAATTGTTCCAAAAAGGACAATCAATATTACCGTAAATATTCCAATCATGGACAACTTGTTTTTCTTAAGTCTTCTCCATGCATCTTGCCAGTATGTAAGGGAAGGTCTAACCGTTTCGCTTTCTTCTCCGGTCTGCTCAATGAAAATGAATTTATTCTTGTCCATAGCTCTACTTATCCTCCCCAAACTTTATTCTTGGGTCGATCCATGTATATGCAAGATCCACAACAAATACCATGATTAGGTAGAATACTGCATAAAAAACCGTTATCCCCATTATTGTTGTGTAATCTCTGTTAGAGACACTTTCAACAAAGTGTCTACCGATTCCTGGTATGACAAATATCTTTTCAATTACGAAGGACCCTGTTAGTATGGCTGCTATCATTGGGCCAACATATGTTACTACAGGTATCAGTGCATTTCTTATGGCATGCTTCATTATTACTGAAAACTCCTTTATTCCATTGGCTCTTGCAGTTCTAATGTAGTCTTGTCTTAATACCTCCAACATGCTGGATCTAGTAAGTCTTGTTACAAAAGATAGGGAATATCCTGCCAGGGCAATTACTGGTCCTATGTAGCCTAGTTTATTTTCTATACCAAAACTTGGTATCCAACCTAGCTTGCCTGCAAAGAAGTAAATAATAACAGTTGCCACAACAAAGCTTGGTACTGTTATGCCTAAAGTAGCTAAGAACATTACAAAGTAGTCAATGGGCTTATTCTGCCTTAGGGCGGATATTACGCCCAATGGTATACCAATAATAACAATTATTGCAGTTGCCATCAGTCCTATCTTTGCTGATGCAGGGAATCCTGAAACTATAAGATCATTAACTGTTGTTCCGATTTTTGAATATGAAGGTCCTAAGTCAAAAGTAACAAGCCCTTTCATATAATTCAAATATTGAATAATCAAGGGATCATCAAGATTGTATTTAGCATTCAATGCTCTCATAATCTCATCTGGAACTGGTCTTTCTCTGGTAAAAGGTCCTCCTGGGATGGAGTGCATCATTGAGAATGTTAATGTTGTAATAAGTATTATTGTTATTAACATTGAAACGATACGCTTAATGTAAAATGATTTCAATATATCTCTCCTTTCTATAAAAGATAAATATTATACCAAAAATAGAGCATACCCCTTGCAGACATGGTATATGAAAGCAAAACAATATACTCTTTAAAACATAAGTTCTTTAAATAGATTCTATCATAACTTTCAGACTTTTTAAACTAGTATTATATTAGCAAAGAATCAGAATTATGCAACTTCGCAAACTTTATTTAGCAATTTTATAAACCTTAAACTGTATAAATATAGTAATTGTAGCGTTCTTATTTTCTCAATTGTCAGATATTTTTTATTTTTTGCTTCTATTCCTTGTATGAATTGCAGATATTCGATATATGAATTTTACTTAAGGGTATTAATATTATAACATTAGATAAAGAAATTAATATAACTGGAGGGATATAAATGATTGTAGGTATACCAAAAGAAGTTAAAAACAATGAAAATAGGGTTTCCATGACACCAGCTGGTGCCCATGCATTAGTTCAGAAAGGTCATGAAGTACTGGTACAAAAGAATGCGGGTTTGGGTAGTGGTTTTACCGATAAAGATTATATAGATATTGGAGCTAAAATAATTGAAACACCAGCTGAAATCTTCAGCAAAGCAGAAATGATTGTTAAGGTGAAGGAGCCTCAGGATTTCGAAGCGGAATTGCTTAAGGAAGGTCAGATACTCTTCACTTACCTTCATCTTGCTGCAGAACCTGATTTGACATTAAAACTCCTGGATAAGAAAGTTGTTGGAATTGCCTATGAAACCGTACAGCTTGATGATGGTTCTTTACCCCTTTTAACACCAATGAGTGAAGTTGCTGGTAGAATGTCGGTACTAGTAGGTGCTAATTTGCTTTCAAAAGCAAAAGATGGTAGTGGAATTCTTCTTTCAGGTGTTCCAGGTGTTAAACCTGCTAAGGTTACCATCTTAGGAGCAGGCGTAGTTGGTATAAATGCTGCTAAAATGGCAGTAGGTCTTGGTGCTGATGTTACAATATTAAATAAAAGTCCTAAAAAGCTCAAGTATCTTGAAGATATTTACAATTCAAAAATCAAGACTTTAATATTAAATGAGTATAACCTGGCTGAATCAGTGAAAGAATCTGATCTTGTCATCGGAGGAGTTCTAATCCCTGGAGGTAAAGCTCCAAAATTAATAAAAGAGTATATGGTTAAGAGCATGAAAGAGGGTTCAGTCATTGTTGATGTGGCAATAGATCAGGGAGGTTGCGTAGAAACTATAACCCATGCAACTACTCATGATAACCCAACATATGTTAAACATGGTGTAATACACTATTCAGTTGCTAATATGCCAGGAGCATATGCCAGAACTTCAACCTTTGCCCTGACCAATGTAACACTTCCTTATGTGCTTCAATTGGCAGATAAAGGTTATAGAGAAGCAATTATTGCAGATGAATCTCTTGCTAAGGGAGTAAATGTATTAGATGGAAAATGCACCTACGAAAGTTTAGCAAAATCACTTGATCTAGAATATACGAACCTATACTCGATTCTGTAATAGAAAAACCGCTGGAATTTAAAATCCCCAGCGGTTTTTCTATTATTACTTTATTTTAACACTTTGAATAAAATCAGCATTTAGCAGCTCATGCCCTTTCTTTGTCTGTACCTCAACCCAATTATCATTAATTTCAACTATGGTACCAACAACATTTACACCAAAGGACCCCGTAGATATTTTAACTTCTTTTCCCTTAAATTTAATTAATAATTCATTGTTCATTTTCTTTGCTCTCCTTTTTAATCTTGATATAATAAATGATTGCTTCCATTGCTCTTGGCTTGGTAAAATAACAAAAAGAATTATAAAAATTGGTAAATAGATAGCTATGAATTGAGAAGATTCCATTTAAACTACTCCCATCCAATAATATTATGTTATTATTATATCATATGTAGTGCAAAAAAATAATGACTATACCTTTAAATTCAGGGTATACTTAATTTGTTATTAAAAGGGAGGCTGACATATGAGAAAATTATATAAAAACGGAAAAATTTATGTAGAAAAAGACCTTTTTGTTGATTCTATTCTAATTGATAATGGAAAAATAGAAAGGATTGGTAAGGTTGATGATCTAATAAATTTAGCCTATGATGAACTTATTGACCTTGGAGGAAGCACTGTTCTTCCTGGTCTTAATGATAGTCATTTGCACATTTCAATGATAGGTTATGCCATGAATTCACCAAATTTAACCTTAGCAAGATCCATTGAGGATGTAATTCAAATTGGTAAAGATTTTTTAGGTAACAATCCAGGCTTAGAATCTTTACAAGGAAGGGGTTGGAATCAAGATTATTTCATTATTGGGGATAAGAGACTCCCTAATAGATATGACCTTGATAAGATTTCCGTTGATATCCCAATTGTCTTTGATAGAATATGTGGACATGTTGCAGTTGGCAATTCAAAAGCTCTGGAAATTCTATCCATCGACTCAAACACTATCGTAGATGGGGGGGAGATTATTCTGGATGCTAATGGCATTCCTACGGGAGTATTTAACGAAAATGCTGTTAGATTAATCCAATCAGCAATTCCTGAAAAATCTAAGGAACTAAGAAAAAAAGAATTTGTTATGGCCATGAAATATGCTCTTAGTCAAGGCTTAACATCTGTTCAGTCTTGCGATGTAATGGGTAAAGACTACAAACTAGTATTTGAGACTATAAACGAATTATTCAAGGACAATGAGCTTAAATTTAGGTATACTCATCAATTCAACTTCCAGGATATTAATGACTTCAAAGATTATCTTAAAACCGAGAACAACAACTCAGTATATGATGAACAATTCTTTTCAAAGGGTGCTTTAAAACTTTTTAAGGATGGCTCTTTAGGTGCTAGAACGGCCCATTTAAAAAATGAATATAATGATGCAAAAGGTGAATATGGAGTTCAAGCCCTTAGCGATGAACAATTACAGGAACTTTGTGATTTAGCCACAGCAAGTAACATTCAAGTTGTAACCCATGCCATTGGGGATGCTGCCATAGAAAGTGTAATTAATGCCTATGAAAAGACTATGATTGATGGTAAGAATTCTTTAAGACATGGCATAGTGCATAATCAAATCACCAGTTTGGAACAACTTAAAAGAATTGTTAAGCTTAGTATTCCAGTTATGTATCAGCCAATATTCTTGGATTATGACAATAAGATAATTATTGATAGGGTTGGAGAAGAATTAGCCGCAACATCCTATGCTTTTAACACCTTATATAGGCTAGGAGCACCTGTAAGCCTTGGGACGGATGCACCAGTTGAAGATTGCAATCCATTTGCAAATATATACTGTGCAGTAAATAGAAAAGGCTTGGATGGAACACCAAAGGATGGTTATTTTCCTGAAGAAAATATGTCTGTAACTGATGCCATTGATGCCTATACAATAGGAAGCGCATATAATGAGTTCAAAGAAGACTTTAAGGGAAGACTTAAACCAGGATATGTAGCGGATTTTATTATCTTAGATAGGGACATTTTTACGATAGATCCAATGGAAATAAAAGATATCAAGGTATTAGAGACAATTGTAGCAGGTAATAGCGTTTATAAGGTATAAAAATAGCTCCCATTTTGGGAGCTGTATTATTTTAATTAACTATTTCGGGAGTTTTTTGTGATCCTAGTAATCTATCAACCACTTTCAAGTATAAAGCTGCTCCTTGAATTTGAACAACAAATGCCACAGCTACTATTAATGCCACATCTGATCCAGCTGTTGAGAAAATTGAAAGTGCGATAGCTAGGGCAATGGATAGATTTCTCATTACAGTTCCATAAACTAGGGCTATGCCATCTTCTCTATTAAATAAGACTTTTGCTATTATAGTTACTAAAAGAAAGCTAAAAAAGTATGCAATTGATAAAACAATTAGTATTTTAAGTAACATTTGAGGATTTGATACTATAGTCTTTGCTCTCATAGCTGTTGATATGAAAACAATTCCTATTAATGCCAGTGTTGCTATTAAAGGAATTCTAGTTTTGAAATCTTTTTGAAACCTATCTTGTCCATATTTCTTTACTAAAACCTTTTGAGTAATAAATCCTATAATCATCGGAATAAAAACAACCTTAATTATTTCATTTACTATCCCACTAAATGGAATATCTGTTGCTGTTCCCATAAAAAATCTCAAATATACAGGAGTTAATATGGACCCCATAATAAGTCCCACTACCATCATCTTTATGGCAGCTGAAACATTTCCCTTGGCAAACCCAGTCCATGATATTGTCATTCCCGATGTTGGTAATAATGCCATTAGCAATAATCCAATCCCTATATACTGATT
The DNA here is from genome assembly GCA_030602225.1 of Bacillota bacterium. Taxonomy (GTDB): domain Bacteria; phylum Bacillota; class Clostridia; order Tissierellales; family Tissierellaceae; genus Gudongella. The sequence goes on from JAUWAD010000064.1 coordinate 9,283, forward strand.
ATCCGAAAATGAAAACCTCCATATGAAAAATCCCAAAAATGGAAAAATAACGAAGTTTACAAGCTGTGTAACAATATGAAGTCTTTTATTCCCTTTTGTAAATAACTCCTTATATTTGAGGGTAACCATCATGGGATAAACCATAAAAAATATTATAGGCGTGATAAGGGCTCTAAGGGGTTGGGGATTGAAGTAATATCCATATATAACAGCTAATAACATGGTTAATGGTAAGTATAAGGTAAGTCTTTTTTGTATATGTGATAACGTATTGAACATGATAACCTCCATAAATTAAAAATACCCCATACGGGTATCTTTATTATATATCAAGTTCCGTCCCATGTCAATCTCTCTTTATACTCCTACGAACCACCTTCACAATATATAAGGTCAAGGTAGCTATTAAGAACCCAATCAATCCAAAAGTCATTAGAAATCCTTCTTTCATAGTTGGATAAGGATTGGTTACTATCATTGGTTTAATCAGATTATATAAGAATAAAATCAAGAAAACCAACGGTAGAATAACTCCAGGAATAAAACTCTTTCTATTGGAAAATCCAATTTGAATCACTACCAATATTAATACAAGCACTACAGTTGTCAAAGCTAAATTACTTGAACTGCTCATCAAATACCTCCTTCAAATTAATTACTCAAAATAAATAGCTCCTTTATAAAGAGATTTTCCCATAATCCAATCTCTATAGGAGTAGGTTTTTCTCTCTCCCCAGTTAGATACAGTCATATACTCCTCTCCATAAATAATATCCCAGCCTGTCACTGTTACCCAGTGATTTCTGAATTCCTTGTCTGAATGGTTCCATGTAAGTAGCAACACAGGTGAATTTGAAGCTAATCCCTGGCGAATGAATTTACTACCCTCATCGGAATCAATTAACCAAGAACAATAATGAATTTTTATATTTATACCTCTATCCCTCGAATACCTTTCTATTCCATTACCCATTTTAGATATTGTAGGAATTCCCCATACCTTTGGAGTAAGATACTTATATAGTTCTATCATCAGATTTATAAAATCATCCTTTTCAGATCCATGGTATAGATTTCCTTTATCTGGATGATTTTCAGACATAAACTTAATTATATTTGCAGCAGCCACCACCCCACAACTTCTATCAGACCAGAATTTCGTTAGTACTCCTTTTTCAGACAACCAGTTTTGTTTTCCACCGAAGCTATCACCAATTTCAAAGGATTTTTGATTTATAATCATCTTTTTCTCCTTGTATAATGAACATGTAGTCAAGCTACTGTTCAAGTTATTTTTGTTTTATAATGAACATAGTGTTGTGGATTGGTTTTTTCTCCTACGGCTTGACTGTTTTTGAAAGGCTCCAACCACATATCTATGTTTATTTGTTTATTAGTTAGATAACGCTTTGACGTTTGATCTCGGGCAAGGATACATAGCATAGATTAATGTGGATTCACAACCAATTCTTTATAGAGGAAGTGATTTTATGATCTACGTAGGCATCGACGTTGCCAAAGAAAAACATGACTGTTTTATCGTCTCTTCTGAAGGTGAAATAATCAAAGATGTTTTCACTTTCAAAAACAACAGCTATGGGTTTAAGTCTCTTCTAGCTGCTATCCCAGATGTTCCCAAAGATAAAATTAAAGTGGGAATTGAAGCTACTGGACACTACAGCTTGAACCTTATGAGATTTATCATCGATAATCAACTACCCCTAGTTGTTCTTAATCCTCTTCAAACCAACCTTTTCAGAAAAGCTCAAACGCTTAGAAAAAGCAAGACGGACAAGATTGATGCTAAACTCATTGCTCTTATGCTACAGTCAGATAACTTTAAACCCCACTCACAATTATCATACCATCTTAGTGAGTTGAAGTCATTAACTAGACACAAATCCAGGATAAAAGAAAATAGCTCAAAGTATAAAATTTCTCTGCATAGAATCTTGGATATCATGTTCCCTGAACTGGCCTCTGTGGTATACTCGATTAATCAAAAGTCAACATACGCCCTTCTAAAGACCTTTCCTTCCAAGGAAGCTATAGCATCTGCTCATCTTACCAAACTTACAAACACTCTAAAGAATAACTCTAAAGGAAAGTATGGTAGGGCAAAGGCTTTGTCAATAAAAGAAGCCGCTACAAACTCTATAGGATCTGATAGCCGTGCCTTATCTTTTGAACTATCTCAAACAATCTATTTTATTGAGCTCTATGCTGATGAGATTGCTAAAATAGACCAAGAGATTAAAACCATAATGGATGAGTTGCAAAGCCCCATACTCTCTATCCCTGGAATTTCATATGGCCTTGGATCGGTTATCCTCTCAGAAATTGGAGATATCAACAACTTTGAATCACCATCCAAGCTGCTTGCCTTTGCAGGGCTAGAACCTTCCACCTTTGAGTCTGGAAAGTTTATCGCTAAAGACATGCGTATGGTCAAACGAGGATCTCCTCATCTTAGATGGGCTGTTTTAGAGGCTGCTAGGTTAATCTCTATGAGAGATGAAACCTTTAGAGCTTACTATCAGAAGAAGAAAGCTGAAGGTAAACATCACAATGTTGCAAACTCTCATGTAGCTAAAAAACTGATTAGGGTCATTCATCACTTACTGACTAACAATATTGAATTCGTACCTCAAAACTAAAACAGTTCGTAACCAATTGTAGAATGAATTACTCACTACTTCTTTTTGCTATGCGTTTTTTTATCATTAACCACAATATGAATTATTATAATTTTTTACTTGACTTCATATAGTTAGTCTTTCATCATCAAAGGTTACTCTCGTTAAAAATATTATAGAAATAATTATAGAACTCACTTGTCTGTTCAATTAATAACGGATTATTCAAAGTAACAAAATTAAATTCTCTAACTAAGTTGAACTGATTTATCTCCACCTGAACTAGATCACCATTTAGCATCTCTTTTACAACTGCATCCTTGTAAAGGAAGGTAATTCCTAAATCCTTCATTGTCATACTTTTTATCAAA
>JAUWAD010000030.1 GCA_030602225.1 Bacillota bacterium
ATGGAGCCTTTGAATAATGTATCACCAGTTATTACACTACCTTCCATAATCAAACATATACCACCTTTTGTATGTCCAGGAGTATGAGCTATCTTAACTTCACTTAAGCCCAGTTCCAATATATCATTATCCTTTAATAATACATCCGGTTTAAAGGCAACATCTTCCCCTGGCATGGCACTTGATAGGTTAATGGCCGCATCCTTGACCATATCCTCATCTAATTCATGAATGTATATATCTACATTAAGAGACTTTTTCAGTTGAATAACACCACCAATATGATCTCCATGACCATGGGTTAAAACTATACCCTTCACATTTAAACCTTCCTGTTTGATAATATTCAGAATATCATCTGCATCTCCGCCTGGATCAACTATAAAGGCATCCTTTGTATTCTCATCTATTACAAGGTAGCAATTAGCTGCATAAACGCCAGCCTGTAACCTTTTTATTATCATATGATTTCCCCTTCCTAAAAGTTCTTCTTACTATCAAGAAGTATGGTAACTGGTCCATCGTTAGTGTATTTAACATCCATATGTGCTCCAAATTCCCCAGTTGCAACTTTTACTCCTAAGTTTCTAGCTTCATTTACAAATATATTATAGAATTCTTCTCCAATTTGAGGACTGGCTGAATCAGTAAAGCTTGGCCTCTTTCCTTTTCTTGCATCTCCATATAGGGTGAATTGTGAAACCACCAGTAAATCTCCTCCAATGTCCATAACTGAAAGATTCATCTTCTCGTTTTCATCCTCAAATATCCTAAGACCCAATACCTTTTCAATCATATAATCTAGGTCCTTCTTTTCATCTTCCTTACCAACCCCCAGATAAACAAGAAGACCTTTTTCTATTTCTCCAGTGATTCTTCCCTCAACAGTAACTGAACCATCTCTTATTCTCTGTACAACTGCTCTCATTTAGACCTCCTCTAAGCTGTTACCCTGTATACATCATATACATTTCCTATTCTCTTTAACTTCTTCATCAAATCATTAAGTTGTTCCTTGTCATGAATTTCAAGAATCATTGTTATTAGGACGCTTTTATCCTTTGAAGTCTTAGCATTTAAGGATAATAATCCTACATCAGCATCATTTATTCTAAGGGCAATCTCCGCCAGTAAGCCAGGTCTATCAGAACCTCTGACTTGAATCTCAGCCTGATAGTTTGATTTTTTCTCAAAGTCCCAGGTTACTTCAATAAGTCTTTCCTTATCTTCCTCGGAATGAACAATATTCGGGCAATCTGTTCTGTGTATTGAAACTCCTCTACCTCTTGTTATAAAGCCTATTATTTCATCTCCTGGCACAGGATTGCAGCACTTGGAAAATCTTATCTTTACATTGTCAATTCCCTTTACTCTTATGCCTTGAGTAGGCTTACCCTTGGATTTGGCTGTGGACTTTTGAATCTTCTCTTCAAGTATTTCCTTCTCACTTGGTTTGAAGTGTTCAGAGTACATTTCCTTTAGCTTACTCAATACTTGATTGATGGTAATACTTCCATAGCCAACAGAGGCATATAAGTCCTCAATATTATTTATACTCACTTTAGTTGCTATATTCTTTAGCCATTCATCCTTAAGAATTTCAGATGGTTTGTAACCTAGTCTCTTTATTTCCTTTTCTAAAGCTTCCTTCCCCTTTAGAATATTATTATCTCTTTCCTTCTGTTTGAAGAATTGCTTGATCTTTGTCTTTGCTTGATTGCTTTTTACTATTTTTAACCAGTCCCTGCTTGGGCCACTGGAATTTGAACTTGTAATTACCTCAACTATATTACCATTCTTAAGCTTATAATTAATGGGGACAATTCTATTGTCTACTTTTGCCCCTACGCACTTATTACCAACATCTGTATGGACTCTATATGCAAAGTCAATAGGTGTTGATCCATCAGGTAAGTTTATAACATCTCCCTTTGGAGTGAAAACAAATACTTCATCCGTAAAGAAGTCAATCTTTAGGGTTTCCATAAACTCCTTGGGATCATTCAAGTCACTTTGCCATTCAAGTAACTGTCTAAGCCAAACAAGCTTTTCATCAAAATTATTTCCCTTAGCATACCCCTCCTTGTACTTCCAGTGGGCAGCAATACCATATTCAGCAGTTCTATGCATTTCATAGGTTCTGATTTGAACCTCAAATATTTCACCTTTATTTCCAATAACTGTGGTGTGAAGGGATTGATACATGTTTGGTTTTGGCATGGCAACATAATCCTTAAATCTTCCAGGAAGCGGCTTCCAGAGAGTGTGAACTATACCCAATGCTCCATAACAATCCTTGATATTGTCAACTAGAATTCTAACTGCGGTTAAGTCATATATCTGTTCAAAGGCTTTGCCCTGATATACCATCTTCTTGTAAATGGAATAGAAGTTCTTTGGTCTTCCACTGATTTCACTTTTTATTCCCATCTCATCCAGCTTCTCATACAATGTATCAATTATTTCTTTGATATATGCTTCTCTTTCCAGTCTCCTCTTTGAAACCTTCTCCACAAGATCATAATAGTTGGTGGGATCAAGATACCTTAGAGATAAGTCTTCCAATTCCCATTTTATTTTAGAAATACCAAGTCTGTGAGCTATAGGTGCATAAATCTCAAGGGTTTCAATGGCTTTTTCCTTCTTCTTCTCATCTGTCATATATTCTAATGTTCTCATGTTGTGAAGCCTATCAGCTAACTTTATAATTATTACCCTTATATCCTTAGCCATAGCTATAACCATTTTTCTAAGGTTTTCCGCCTGGTTTTCCTGTTTTGTCTTGTATTGAAGTTTCTTCAACTTGGTAACTCCATCCACAAGCTCCGCTATTTCTTCCCCAAATTCCTCCTTAATTTTCTCATAAGGAATATTGGTGTCTTCAATTACATCATGAAGTAATCCTGCAATTATGGTTGCAGTATCCATACTTAAATCGGCGAGTAGAAGGGCAACTTGAACAGGGTGAACAAAATACTTTTCACCTGAATTTCTAACTTGTCCCTCATGGGCAGCTTCAGCATAATTATATGCCTTTATTATCAACTGCATATCCGCCTGAGGGTTATATTGTTCAATTCTCAATAACAAGTTCTCCAACATAATCTCACCTTCTTTCTTTGTTTTTTTGTATTCTATAGTTATTAATAACCAGCTGAACACTTATCCTTCCCATATATTCGTTGATGGAGGGACTATATACTATATCTATCTTAATGTTATTATCCTTTCCTAAAAGAGCTCTATTGTATTCTTCTTCACCATGGGTATTTACAATATCAGCAATACACTCATCAACTCCACTAAACATTATCCCTTCCATATCAGGATTGTTTAGGAACTGAAACTTAAGCACATTCATTTTACTGCCAATTACATTTATTTTTCTTATACTTAAATCCCTTTGTCCAAATAAGGGTTTGGGATTACCCTTTCCGTGGGGTTCTAGTATCTTCAGCTCTTGAACCAAGCCCATGTCAATACTAGAAATATTCAAAGGTATGTCAATATATACCTTTGGAACAAGGTCTTCATTAGTTAATGTGGAGTTATTATTTAAAAAATTCCTCAACACCTCAATATTAATTTCATCAAGACTTAATCCAGCAGCCATTGGATGACCACCAAATCTGTTTAAGTATTTTCTTGCCTTTGATAATTCCTCATAAATATGATAACCCTCAATGCTTCTTGCAGAACCTTTAACCCCTTCTTTTCCATTGGTTAAAACTATGGTAGGTTTATTATACTTCTCTTTTATCCGACCTGCAATGATACCTGCTATACTTTCATGTATATTGGGTTCATACGCAACAATAATCTTAGAATCCAAGTACTTATTCTGAACCTGATTAGCAATCTTTTCAATCCCTTTTTCAGTCATCAGTTTTCGTTCATCATTCAGAGCTCTTATTGTCTTTGCTTTTTCCTGAGCTTTAATTTCATCCTTTTCCAATAGAAGGTCCAATCCAATTAAAGCACTATCCAACCTTCCAGTAGCATTAAAACTTGATCCAATGATAAATCCCACATGATAAACTCCAAGCTCCTTATCCTCCAGGGAAGATTCCCTTAGAAGTGCTCTAAGTCCAACATTCTCTGTATTGTTAAGTCTCTTTAGTCCTTCAACCACAATAACTCTATTCTCATCAACTAGATCAACCACATCACATATGGTGGCTATGCTGACAAACTCCAACAATTCATTGCCCTTACCCTTAAGTCCAAATAAATCATATAAGTTTGTGATTAGTTTAAATACCACTCCGGCACCGCATAATGTCTTTTGAGGATACTTACAGAATGGCTTTTTAGGATTTAGTATTGCATCAGCTTCTGGAAGAACATTAAAAACATTTCCATCTTCTGGAATAGTTATATCATGATGATCTGTAATTATTACAGTAATACCCATTTTTTTGGCTAATTTAACCTGTTCCAAGGCCCCAATGCCATTATCTACTGTGATGATGGTGTCAATTCCATGGGCTTTTGCCTCTAGTATTATAATATCATTAATTCCATAGCCATCATTTACTCTATCAGGGATTACATAATCCACCATTGCTCCTAGATTCTTTAAAGCGGTGTACAGGATGTATACACTCATTATCCCATCCACATCAAAGTCACCGACAATTCTTATCCTTCTTCTATCCTTTATTTTATTAACAATAATACCTGAGGCAATATCCATATCATCCATCACTTCAGATGAGGGAAGTTTATCAAGGCTTGGGTTAAGAAATTGGTCAATTCTTTCAGGTTGTGTAATATCTCTGTTTATTAAAATTTTTGATGTTACTTTTGATATGTTAAAGGATTCTGCTATTTTATCCACATCACCCTTTTTATTTCTGATATACCAGTTCTCCAAAATATCACTCCATATGAAAATAGAATTTAGATAATATTATCTAAATTCTATCATTTTATCGCTGTAAATGCTAGAAAAATCATTCTTTAACAATGTTTGCCGGTCCTTCATCCCCTCTTTGATATAGTAGCTTAAGCTTCTCTTCCTTGGACTGGATCTGAAGGTTAAGATCAGCAATATCCTTTTCTAGGGTAGTTATGGTTTGTTTTTGTTCCTTAATTGTCTTTTTGAGTTTATGTTCCCTTACTATTCCAAGGAGTACAGCAACTACAGCACCAAGCAATACTGAAATAAATATTACAATGGCTTGGGATAGTATTACTTCAGCAAATACAAAGTCGATTTCCACTGCTTCACTATTACTTAAAGCAAACACCCCGATTATTATAGCTAGAATCAATGTAATTATTAAGCTCTTTTGCATCTTAACAACCCCCTGTTATTAAATTCTACCCTTTTTCAAAGTATACCATATTGGACTTGCTATAAATATTGATGAATATGTTCCTGATAGCATTCCAAGTAATAATGGTAATGCCAATACCTTAATATCTTCCACTCCCAGTATATATAATACCCCAACTGCAAGAATAGTTGTCAGTGTTGTGTTTATTGTTCTTCTTAGAGAAAGTTTTACACTTCCATTTACTATGGTTTCCAAGGTATCTCTTTGACTTATCTTTATCTGTTCTCTAATTCTATCGAAGATTACTATTGTGTCATTAATCGAATAACCAACTATGGTTAGCATTGCTGCTATAAACGAACTGTTAACTGGCAATCTTAATATGGAATATATGGCTAAGGTTACCAATATATCGTGAACAAGCGCCACAATTGCTGCCACACCAAACTTAAACTGGAACCTGAAGGAAATATATCCTAGCATAAGAGCAGCTGCTATTAATATTGAGAATACTGCCCTATCCCTTATCTCCTTGCCCATAAATGGTCCGAATTTTTGAGTTTGAAAGTTGTTACTATCCATCCCATGGTTTTCCACAAAGCTTCTTACAATAGCAGTCGTTTCCTCATTGCTTAAGTCCAGTGAGCTCCTTATAATCAGCTCCTCCTGGTTTGTACCCACGTGAATTATACTAGCATTATCATCATAATCATCCATGATTTCCCTTGCTTCTTCCACGGAAACGAACTTTCCAATATCCAATTGAATCATGGTTCCACCAGTAAAGTCTATACCATAGTTTAGACCATTTACAAAAAACATTATTAATCCTGCAGCTATAACTGCCAAAGAAATCATATAAAATATTTTTCTATTTTTAATTATATTCATTTTCATCACCTCTTTCCTATGCCCCATATAACTTGACGTTCTTTCCGCCAGTTATATTAGCCATAAGCCTCAATACATACTTTGTAAAGAAAATAGCAGTAAGCATGGATGCCACTATACCAAGTATTAAAGTTACTCCAAATCCCTTTATAGGTCCAGTTCCAAAATTATACAATACCAGACCAGCTATTAAAGTGGTGACATTTGAATCCATTATGGCAGTCAAAGCCCTTTTAAAACCAGCATCTATTGCTACTCTTACAGTCTTTCCAACCTGTATTTCCTCTCTAATTCTCTCATATATTAGTACATTGGCATCAACAGCCATACCTATTGAAAGAACTAATCCAGCAATTCCAGGCAGAGTAAGTTTCACTCCAATTCCAATCATGGCTCCAATTACAATAATTACATACACACTAAGAGCCAAAGTGGCAACAAAACCTGGTATTCTATAAATAATAATCATAAATAGGAAAATCAATAATAGGGCTATTACACCAGCCATTATACTTCTTTCATATGCTTCAAGTCCAAGGGTAGGCCCTATGATTGATGTCTGTAATTCAATCATTTCAACTGGTAGTGCTCCTGCTCTTATTAAGGTTGCCAGGTTGTTAGCTGATTCCAAGTTGAATCCCCCAGTGATAACTGGTCTACCATCTCTAATTGGTTCCTGAACCATTGGGAATGATATAACTGTTCCATCAAGAACAATGTAGATAATCTTATCCTCTGCCATTGTTTCACCAGATAATCTACTGGTCACATCAAAGAAGATTGCTGATCCTTCCTGATCTAACTCCAATGAAACAACAGGTTCTTCAACTCCAAGATTTCCTGGTTGAAATATTACCCTTGCATTCACAACGTTTCTACCAGTTAAAACAGTCATTCCATCAGGATCAACAAACTCCAATAGGGCTGTCTTTCCTATTAAGTCGATGGCTTCCTGAGGATCTGTTAATCCTGCCAATTCAACCCTAATTCTATTCTCATCCTCAATGGCGATATTAGGTTCAGTAACCCCTAATCCATCAACCCTCTGACTGATAATGGCTTTAGTCTGCTCCATCATCTGTCGTAACTCATCCCCAGTTGCATCCGTATTAGCCTGTAACACCACATATACTCCCCCAGCAAGGTCCAATCCCAGTTCAACTGAATCCTTAGCTCCTAAATAGGTTGTATCTCCAATTGTTATTCCGTTAGTTCCCACAAAGCTTATTCCTGCCACAATGGCAATAATAAGAACAAGAATTATTATACTTCTAGACTTCATCTTCTACCCCCTCTTCCAGGTTAGCCAATACTGATAGGGCACACTCAATTCTCTTCTTCTCCATTTCGCATCCCAAATCATATGGCTCCATCATATTTCCATGGGCATAATGTGCATTTGCATGGCATCCACCACTACAATAAAATCGTGCCCAGCATGTTCTGCATTTTTCCTTATTATATACATTTGCCATTTTAAACTGATCTCTTAGTTCAGTCTTTTCAATACCTGTTTCAAGTGTACCCAATCTAAACTCTTCTTCTCCAACAAACTGGTGACATGGATATATTTCTCCTTCAGGAGTAACTGCAATATACTCACTCCCTGCACCACATCCAACGGCTCTTTTCACAATACATGGTCCTTGGTCCAAATCTATCATAAAGTGGAAGAAATAGAAATCCTTATCCTTTTTCTTTATCTTAATATATTCTTTTGAAAAGTCCTCATACTCCTTAAGAACTCTCTCTAGATGCTCTTCCCTTAGTGCATATTCCATGGTTTCAGGAGTTACAACAGGTTCAATGGAAATCTTTTTAAATCCGTGTTTGTAGAAATCCAGAGCATCACTTCCAAAATCTAGATTATGATTTGTGAATGTTCCCCTTACATAGTAGTCCTTATCTCCTCTTGATTCAACCATTTTCTTGATTTTTGGCAGTATTACATCAAAACTTCCTTCACCAGATATGGTAAGTCTCATATCATCATTGATTTCTTTTCTACCATCTAGGCTTAATACAACATTTTCCATATTTTCATTGATGTATGATATTTTCTCATCATCAAGTAGAACACCATTGGTGGTTATGGTAAATCTATATCTCTTATTATACTTTATCTCTAAATCTCTTCCATAATCCACTAGTTTCTTAACAGTTTCAAAATTCATCAAGGGCTCTCCACCGAAAAAGTCAACTTCAAGATTTCTTCTGTTTCCTGAATTCTTAGCAAGGTATTCCAAAGCCTTCTTACCTGTCTCCAAGTCCATCATACTTCTTTCACCTTTGAAGTTTCCCTGGGATGCGAAGCAGTACTTACACTTAAGATTACAGTCATGGGCAACGTGAAGGCACATTGCCTTGACGATATTATCCTCATTGTACTTTATGTTGGATAGATTATTATCCTCTGTAAATAGTATTCCATTTTCCATGAGATACTCTATCTCTGCCAAAGCCTCAGCTATGTTTTCTTTTGGATACTTAGTGCTAAGTAATTCAACAATCTGATTATTATCATCGCTATTGTAATGATCCAGTATATCATAAACCATTTCATCTATAATATGAACAGCTCCACTATTAATATCCAGAACTAGATATTGATCGTTTAAATAAAATTTATGTATTAATTGGGACTTCAAACTATTTCCTCCTTAAATTTCTTCAAATAAAAAGCAGTGGATAAAAAACCACTACCCTTTACTTAGTTACTTGTTTTCATTTTCGCATTTTTGATTTCCAACTGTACATGATGTTTTACATGCTGATTGGCATGATGTTTGGCATTCGCCACATCCACCGTAAACAAGACTATCTTTTAATCTGTTCTTGGTAAGAGTTTTTATGTACTTCATAGTAATCCTCCTCTTCCCTTATATGTAATTCGATGTAGATATTATAACATATGGAAAAGGCAATATAAAGATATTTTTCAATATATGAAATCCATCAAAAATGAAAAAACTTCCTCAATGAGGAAGTCTATAGTTTTTCCATTTCTTCAGTTTCATCTTCAGGTGTACTGCTTCCTCTACCTTCCTTAACAACTGAACCAATTGCCCATCTTGTTACATCAAGTTTAGTCTTTGCAGAACCTACTTCAAGAGTAATTACATCAACCTTTACTTTAACTATTCTACCATGGATTCCTCCAATAGTAATAACTTCATCTCCTACTCTAAGAGATCCACGCATTTCCTTGATTTCTTTTTCCTTTTTTCTCTGTGGTCTAATGGCGAAAACATAGAATATTACCAATAAACCAATTGGAAGAATAAACGCTTGTAGTTGCTCCATTCACTAATCACTCCTTTTCTAATATCTATTATACATTAAATCGTTCAAAAATCATCAATTAATCTTGGATATAACCGTAATTTTTGTAAAATACCTCTTTGTATTCCATCAACCTATCCTCTTTTATTGCAGTTCTGATGTTTTCCATCAATTTAATCAAGAATCTTAAATTGTGTATTGTAGTAAGTCTTAATGCCAATATCTCATCCACATTGAATAAATGTCTTATATATGCTTTTGTATAGTTCTTACACGCATAGCAATCACATTCTGGATCTAGTGGTGAAAAGTCCCTTGAATACTTGGCATTTCTAATTACAACCTTTCCTTGACTGGTCATAGCAGTTCCATTTCTTGCAATACGAGTTGGTAATACGCAATCAGCCATATCTATACCTCTAATAACGGCTTCAAATAAATAATCAGGACTACCCACCCCCATTAAATATCTTGGCTTATTTTCAGGTAATAAAGGTACTGTGTAATCTAGTACTTCATTCATTATTTCCATTGGTTCTCCAACACTAAGACCACCAACAGCATAACCACTAAAATCCATTTCTAGAAGATCTTTAACTGATTGTTCTCTCAGGTCTTTATACATCCCACCTTGAACAATTCCAAAAAGTCCCTGATTATCCCAGTTCTTATGATAGTCCTTACATCTTTGTGCCCATCTTGTGGTTCTTTCCATGGATTGCTTCGTATACTCATACTCAGCTGGATAAGAAACACATTCGTCAAAGCACATCATTATATCTGATCCAAGGGAATTCTGAATCTCTATGGCTTTCTCAGGACTTATAAAATGCTTTGAGCCATCTATGTGGGATCTGAATTCAACTCCCTCTTCCTTTATTTTTCTTAGTTCTCCAAGACTGAAAACCTGAAATCCTCCAGAGTCTGTTAGGATTGGACCATGCCAATTCATAAATTTATGAAGACCACCTGCTTCCTCCACTAAATCATGCCCTGGTTTTAAATAAAGATGATAAGTATTACTCAGTATGATCTGGGCACCAAGGTCCTTTACCTCCTCAGGAGTCATGGCCTTAACTGTAGCCCTGGTACCAACTGGCATAAATATTGGGGTTTCAATTTCACCATGAGGTGTTGTAATCTTTCCAAGCCTGGCATCACAATCGCTGGATTTTTTTATTAATTCATACTTTATTGCTGACATTATATCCCCCTAACTATTTAATAAACATTGCATCCCCAAAGCTAAAAAATCTATACTTCTGTTCTATTGCTTCATTATATGCTTTGAAAATAAATTCCTTTCCTGCAATGGCACTTACAAGCATCATTAACGTAGATTCAGGTAAATGAAAATTAGTTATCAATCCATCGGCTATTTTGAACCTATAACCTGGATAAATAAATATATCTGTCCATCCTGAACCTTCCTTTACTAGACCTTCATCATTAGCTATTGTCTCAAGAGTTCTTATTGAAGTGGTGCCAACAGGAATTATCCTACCACCATTTTTCTTTATTCTGTTAATAGCATCCGCTGCACTTTGGGATATCTCATAGTACTCTGAATGCATAATATGTTCATTTATATCCTCCACCTTTACAGGTCTGAATGTACCAAGGCCTACATGGAGAGTAAGGTATATTATCTGGATTCCCTTTTCCTTTAATGCATTTAACATTTCTTGGGTGAAATGAAGTCCTGCAGTGGGTGCTGCAGCTGAGCCTGGTACCTTTGAGTAAACTGTCTGATATCTTTCCCTATCCTCAAGTTTCTCAGTAATATATGGAGGAAGGGGCATTTCTCCTAACTTATCCAATATTTCTTCAAATATACCCTGATAGGAGAATTTAATAAACCTGGTGCCATCTTCACCAATATCCACCACTTCACCTTTAAGCAATCCATTTCCATATTCAACTACATTGCCCATCTTCATTTTTTTCCCTGGTCGAACAAGGCATTCCCATATGTTATTATCTAGCCTTTTGAAAAGAAGGGTCTCAATACTCTCCTCTTTTCCAATCCTATTTCCAAATAATCTTGCAGGAATAACCCTGGTGTTGTTTAAGACCAGTGCATCCCCTGGATTTAGTTCTTCCAATATACTGCTAAATATTGTATGTTTGATGGAGCCATCATCTCTACATAATACCATCAATTTAGAATTGGTTCTGTTTTCTAATGGTGTCTGAGCAATTAGCTCCTCTGGTAATTCATAAAAAAAGTCACTTGTCTTCATTTAATACTTCCTATCTATTTATTATTGTTACATCAACACCAGTGTAGTAGAACTTTAATATCTGATCGTAGGTATAGCCTAATTTAGCCATTTCCATTGCTCCATATTGACTCATTCCAACTCCATGACCATATCCCTTACCATTGAAGGTGATTTGGTCTGTATTCTCCTGGGTTACGGTGTTTACCTTAGTAATTCCATTTGCACTAATTATTGCCACATTCTTATTTTCTATACTTAGACTACCATTATTAGTCATGACACTCAAATTATCACTGGGGTATATTATTTTAGTTTTACCCTCCCCCAATACCTGAAGATTAATGTCATTTTTAATTAATCCTGAGTCTATGGTAAAAAGTGTACTTCTAAGCTGAGTGGTTCCAAGGATATTTCTCAAACTTGCACCAGTAACCTCTACTTGATTGGTAGAACCAGTTATTCTTAAGTTTGAAACTCTTCCAGAAGGAAAAGTAGCTAATACTTCCATATCTTTAACAATGCCCACATCAACTCCCTGGGCAATAAGCCTTTGAGAAATATCAGCTTTTGACATTGTAAAGGACCAACTAGTACCATTGGTATTCAATGAGAAAGGATCTGATACCCCTACAAGATATGGTCTTGGACTTCTCCACACATTTTCACTGCTGGCAGTGTGTCCCCCTGAATTTGAGTGATACACGGTTTCTGCTATGGATCCATTGTATGTTACAACCATTCCCTTGGTTTCCTCTATAGCTCGATTTGAGTTTGGATGTTCTGCATCATATCCTGCATAAACCTGACAATGAACAGTATCGCAAAGATTAAATCCTTCCGTAATGTGCTTATTCATATTGGAGTATGCAAATCCCCTTGCAGTAACCGCCTGAGCTTTAATTGATTCCAATGGTGCAGATGTGGGGAATTCCTTCGGTAATACTCCATTTAGATACTTTTCAACATTAATATGATTTATAACATTATATGCTCCGTTACCCTTTAATAGGTTTACATATCCTCTATATCTAATTCCGCCTATACTTATTACTCCATCCACACCTGATTTTGTGCCAAGTATAACACTCCCATCTCCAGGCATGGAGTAAATCAGTGCCTTGTTGGAATCATACACATCAATTCTTCCTGCTTCAACATATGTTATCTGTACTGAACTGACATTTAGATCCAATATTTCCTGTGATTTATTTGCCTTATTGTATACCATGATAGATTCTGTGGCATCTATTCTAAGTAACTCATCAAAGGTATAGGACTTTCCTATTTTAACATCCATAAAATATGAATCTGCAGGCTCATTAATAAATTCATTTCCCAAAAGGGTTATGGCCAGACCAAATATTAAAAATGCTATTATTATTCTTCTCAAATTTTCACCAACTCTCTCTATTCATTGGGATATGGTCTGTTAAAGTGTTTATATGCCTTCTCAGTGACCATTCTTCCCCTTGGAGTTCTATTTAAGAATCCAATCTGTAAAAGATATGGTTCATATACATCCTCAATAGTCCCTCTTTCTTCTCCTGTGGCAGCTGCCAAAGTCTCAATTCCCACAGGTCTTCCTCTGAAGTTATCAATCAATGCAAGAATAAGTTTTCTATCCACTGCATCCAGTCCAAGCCTGTCCACTTCAAGAATCTCCAAGCCTTTATTTGCTGTTTCTTCGTCTATAACTCCATTTCCTATTACCTGAGCGTAATCTCTTACCCTCTTTAATAATCTGTTAGCAATCCTTGGAGTTCCCCTTGAACGCTTTGCAATTTCATATGCACCCATTGGGCTTATGTCAATATTTAATATACCGGCTGATCTGGTTACAATTTCGGTAAGACTTTCAATATCATATAAATCAAGATTTAACATTACTCCAAATCTATCCCTTAAAGGTGAAGTTAAAAGTCCAGCCCTTGTGGTAGCTCCTATTAATGTGAATCTTGATAGATCTAGTCTTACAGATCTTGCAGATGGACCCTTCCCAATAATAATATCAAGAGCAAAGTCCTCCATTGCAGGGTATAATACCTCTTCAACAGTTCGGTTTATTCTGTGAATTTCATCTATAAACAATACATCATCATCAGAAAGGTTCGTGAGAATTGATGCCAGATCCCCTGGACGTTCAATTGCAGGACCTGATGTAACTCTTATGTTAACCCCCATTTCATTGGCAATAATATTGGCCAATGTTGTTTTACCAAGTCCAGGAGGTCCATATAACAGTACATGATCCAAGGATTCACTTCTTCCCTTTGCAGCCTGTATAAATATATCCAGTTTCTCCTTGGCCTTTTCCTGGCCTATATATTCATTAAGCCACTTTGGTCTTAATGTGGCTTCACTTTCCAAGTCATCCATACTTAGGTGTCTGGCAACAATCCTATCTCTTATCTCATCCATTATAATTCTCCTTTACATGGCCAGGTGTCTTAATCCATGTTTAATAATCTCTTCAATTGTCATTTTCTCTGTATCAACACCCTTAAGGGCTTTCTCCACCTGATATCTATTATATCCTAAAGATATCAATGCCTCAACCGCTTCATCATGGTTGGAATCCACGTGGTGGATTGTTATTTCATCTTCCATCTGGAAGTTCTTATTCACCTTATCCTTTAGTTCAAGCACTATTCTTTCAGCTGTCTTCTTACCTACTCCTGGACCTTTTGTTAATGTATCAATATCCTTGGTTACTATGGCTCTTTGAATCTGAGCAGGTCTTAGGGCAGATAGTATTCCACAGGCAACCTTTGGTCCTACCTTTGATACATTCAACAGTAGTTTGAACATATCCATCTCTTCCATGAACTTAAATCCAAATAGGAACATTCCATCTTCTCTGACTATTAAGTTTGTATGTATCTTCTGGTTTTCCTTATCCTGATTCAATGCCACCAGGGTATTTACTGATGTATTTATCCTATACCCCATCCCATTGTTATCAAGGATGAAATAGTCATCACCAATATATGCTACATTACCTATAATGTAATCTATCATCTATGTCTCTCCTTTATTTCATTCTAAATTGATCCTTAAACTTAAGTGAGCTTCCATGGCAAATTGCAACCGCTAGAGCATCTGCAACATCATCAGGTTTTGGTCTGTCTTTCAAATTAAGTAGTATCTTCACCATTTCCTGTACCTGTGCTTTTTCAGCTCTTCCATATCCAACAACTGCCTGCTTAATCTGCAGTGGTGTATACTCAAAGATCTCCATATGATTATTTGCAGCCACAAGAATCTCCACACCTCTGGCATGACCCACCTTTATGGCGGTTTTAACATTCTTATTGAAGAATAATTCTTCTATGGCAAGATCTTGAGGGTTGTACTTTTTTATTATCTCATCCAACTTTCTGTATATGGCTTGTAATCTGATGGGAAAGTGATCATCTGCTGGAGTTGTTATCGCTCCATAATCCAATACACTATATTTATTTCCAATACACTCCACTACCCCATAACCCACTGTCGCAATTCCTGGATCTATACCTAAAATAATCATAATTTACCTCATTTCCCAGATATAATAACCTTATATTATTGTAACATAAAGTGGCAGTAAAACTAAACACAAAAATAAATCCCTCTGGCCATATCACCAAAGGGATAATTGTTAATATTAGTTTCCAAATTCTCCAATCTTAAATCCAGCTTGCTGAATCTTTTCCATTATATCATCAGGATTTTCAACATCAAGTCTTAAGATAACCCTAACTATACCCATAACCTTTGCATCCAGTTGTGTCAAGTTGATGATATTTATCTTTTCCTTTCTCAATAAATCAGTTAATCTAGCCAATTGTCCTGGAATATCAAACATATGAACCACTATTCTCTCACCAGAGTCAAGGCCAAATACATCTGAAAAAGCATTGAATATTGAAGAATGAGTCAATATTCCTTCAAAATTTCCATCCCTATCTACAGCAGCTAAAAAAGGTGTCCTAGCACTATTTAGAAGATGGGATGCCTGATCGATTCTTTCATAACTCTTTATGGTTTCAAAATCCTTGTTACACACAGAGTCAACATTATTGTTATCTAGAAATTCATCCTTATTTTGATAATCCTTCTGGAAATACTCCCTATATATAGCTTCTTTCATCAGAATTCCATAAATCTGGCCATCCTTTACCACAGGTATGGATAAGAAGTCACCACTATTTATTTTCTCCAATGCGTTTCTAAGACTATCTTCTGGAGTTACAACTGTTAACATAGATGCCTTAATCATATGATTTCTAACGTACATTCAAGGACCCCCTTAAGATTAATTTATTTGTATCTCTTCAATACTCTGTCATTAAGCCCATTCCAATATGCATCCTTGTATAATCTCATGCCATTTCTTGTTACTATCTTAATAACCTCATTATATATATTTATAAGTTCATCTTTAGTTAATAGTCCATCATCTTCAGTAATATGAGTATTATCATCATCATAGTTAATGGTAAGTTGCTTATCCAGATACTTATTCAAACTACAAATCTTAGTTTTTATGACCTTTTCACAATAGGTTGTAATAAGCTTGTTCAAACGATTGCTTATATCCTCGTTCTCATCTATATGATTAAAGACCATGTCCTTCAAATTTTTCACATCTTCGTTATTTGATTCAAAATGAAATAAGTATTTCTGATAGTACAAATCATTAATTGCAAGGGTCTTAACTGTTAAATCCTCTAGATTATTAGCCATTTTAATATTAATATGACCACTTTTATATCCTTCTAGGTATAAAAGTAATTCCAGTCTATTAATATCTTCATGGATCAATTCCCCTAAATTCATGGCAACCAATTGATTGCCTCTTCTTTCCTTGAGTATCCTTGTTATGTGACCTTTTAGGTACTTTAAGGATACATACTTGGGAAATATATTTCTTATATTATCCTCTATGTCATAAAGATTAAGGAGTATATGTATGCTATTTAAGTCATTCTTAAATAAGAAATTATGCTTTAATCCTTCATATAAGTCACAAATCGAGTCATTCGACAAAGCCATAGATAGCATCCCTCCCCTTAAAATTTTCTTAGGACAAACCTAGTGTAAGATTTATTATACTACATATTCCATTATATTTCTCCATGAAATTAGCTTATATTTGTTACAATATCTTAATAAAAACCTCAATCTGGCGATTATGTAAATCAACCAAACTGAGGTTCTATCATTATAGAAGGAATATTCCTTCTTCTTCACATTTTATTATTTCATCTTCTGACCACACCGATGCCTGAACTTGACCAATGTGCTTTGCCTGTAGGAAATACATACAAATTCTTGATTGTCCTATACCTCCACCCACAGTATAAGGTAATTCACCACCTAATAATTTCTTATGATAATCCATCTCCAATTTATACTCAGCATCAGCCAATTTAAGTTGTCTTACCATTGCTTCCTCATCAACTCTGATTCCCATGCTGGATAATTCTATTGATTCATTCAAAACTGGGTTCCAGAAAATAATATCTCCGTTTAGTTCCCAATCATCATAGTCAGGAGCTCTTAAATCGTGAGGTAGCCCAGACTTTAGTACTCCACCAATCTTATAGATGAAAACTGCACCAAATTCCTTGGCAATCTTGTGCTCCCTTTCCTTGGAACTTAATTCAGGGTATTTATCCTCCAAATCCTGTGAGGAAACAAATGCAATTTTTTCAGGAAGCTTTTTATATAATCTTGAAGGATATAACTCTGTAATGTACTCCTCTGTTTCTTTAAATGCTTCGTAGATGCTTTCCACGACAATCTTTAATGTATCCAGGTTTCTATCTTCCTTCTTAATTATCTTCTCCCAATCCCATTGGTCAACATAGATTGAGTGTATTCTATCAACATACTCATCAGGTCTGATTGCATCCATGTCCGTATAAAGTCCTTCACCTTCTGCAAATTCATACCACTTTAATGCCATTCTCTTCCACTTAGCCAATGATTGAACTATTTCCAAATCAGTATCGTACTTTCTCATCTTAAAGGAAACAGCCTTCTCGCTTCCTGATAAGTTATCATTTAACCCTGTTTCTGGTCTTACAAACAAAGGTGCTGAAACCCTTGTTAAGTTCAATTTACTTGCCAAACTTCTTTCAAAGAAATCCTTAATTTGCTTTATTCCTACTTGTGCCTCCCTGGGAGTAAATCCGTTTACCATCATCATAATTTCCATCTCCTTTATTTTTGAATATAAAAAAACCTTTCATCCTTATATAAAGGACGAAAGGTTACTCTCGCGGTACCACCTTAATTAGCAATAATGCTCACTCAAATTCCGTACGGATTCAACATCGATACGTTATAGCTAATAACGGGCTATCCCGTCTGAGCCTACTTGATAAATCTTTCGGTCAGATGCTCAGGGCTGTTCTTCACATTAGACTTCGTACTGGGATCTCACCATTCCCAATTCTCTTTAACTACATTCTATTGCTACTCTTCCCTTCACTGCAATGTATTAAACTGTAATTAGTATATATCCTTTTTGTAAATTAGTCAATAGCTTTTTTTAGATTTCCAGTGCAAAAACTTTATGAATGTCTTCTGAATACTCATTTATCACATCAAGTACAAAATATGTTATTTTAAGGTTTAAAGAAAGAGCAAAGTCCAGATCAGTCTTAAAGCCTATCTTGGCTTTTGAATATTCTTCAACCACTTCTTCTATATATCTTACAATTGTAGATTTTAAACTAATAAGATTTTCATCATAAATATTCAAATCATCAATGGTAATTAAGTTCTTCTTAAAAGTATGATTTGGTGCATATTCGTTTAATTTTGCTTCATATCTAACATGCTTAATCATCGTACCATTAAATGTCCATCTCTTAGCATGAGGAACACATACATAATCCGATAAATAATGGGATATTATACCTAATTGTCTACTTAAAAGCTTTATTCCTATTGGATCCTTAATCTTCTTGAAATCAATATACCTGCTAATAAAGATAATTTTCATAATCTCTAATGCAACATAATTGATACTTTCATCCTGATAGTGTCTTATAAGCTTGTACTTAGGCAAAATATCTGGAGCAATTGAACCCCATAGTAGTTTTTCTTTATCTAGTTTTAAATCATATATGTCAAGTACATTATCGTAGATTTGAGCTGCAATAATTTTGTGAGTATCTGCAAAAATGTTAAACACTCCCTTACTTTTTATATCAACTTCCTTCAATATATAATAAGTATAAAAGTATGTCAACCGAATAAATATTATATTATCTTAATATTATTTCAATTCTGAGGGAGTTTATCAAAGAAATCCCTGTAAATTTGGTGGTTTTCATCTGAATACAATACAAGATTTATTTCTTCGATTATTTCATTAGTCTTTGAGAATTCCTTTATGGCATTATAAACTATCTTCACTGCATCATGTATTGGGTAAGAATATGCACCAATGGAAATTGAAGGAAATGATATGGTTTTAATTCCATACTCTTGGGCTAATTTCAGAGAATTGAAATATGCATTAAAAAGAAGAATCTCATCCATTCCATTATTATTTCCGTATATAGGTCCTACAGTGTGAATTACATACCTACATGGCAAATCTCCTGCTGTTGTTATTCTAGCCTCACCAGTGGGGCATCCCCTATGCTTGATGCATTGTTCAAGGATTCTGGGTCCACCTTTTCTATGGATGGCTCCATCTACTCCCCCTCCTCCGAGGAGACTATTATTTGCAGCATTAACAATGGCATCAACCTTTTCTTCTGTTATGTCACCCTTCTTAATCTGGATTTCAATATTTCCTATTTTCACTTAAATTTCCTCCTTTAGGAAGTTTTCCAAGGCATTCCATATCTCAGGATCCTCAAACCCCTTTCTCCAGCTAGCTATTCCAGCCAAATCATATTTGTGCACCAAAGAAACCTTATGAAACAAAGAGTTAATATCTTCAATCCATATCTCATGATAATAATCTTCATAATCAACTCTTCCATAATACTGCTTTATGTCATCTTTCCATTCCAATGTAATATTATTCCTCTGCACAAAGTTTCTTGCTGCTTCCATTCCTATAGCCTGGGAAGAAACCTTTCCATCCCTAGTTGTCCACATTCTGGTATAAAATGGCATCCCCAATATCATTTTCTCATTTGGTACCATTTCCAATACACCCCTTAATGATCTTTCAACCCAAGGATATTCAGCAACGCTTCCTGCCACAGGACTAGATGCCCAATGTTGGTCATATGCCATTAGAACCATATAATCCAATGACTTATGAAGTCTTTCTCTATCTAGAAACATAGACCATGTGGGACTGGTGGATATTCCAGTAACATCCATTGAAACTACCAAATCATGCTCCTTGAATACAGGATAAAGCTCTCTGACAAACTGAGTCATAACATCTTTGTCCTCATAATATACATTTTCAAAATCGATGTTAATCCCATGAAATCCATAGTATAAGAATATATCCAAAAGATCATTTATTATCTTCTCTCTTAAACTACTGGAATTTAACAATACATTGGTTAATGCTGGGTTGAATTCATTAGTCACTGATGGCCAAATATCAATGCCCAATTCTTTATATTTACTCACATAATCCCTATTTCCCTTGTCATAAATTCTCCCAGTCTCATCCACCACATCAAACCATGTGGGAGAAATAACATTTAATCCAGGGATGGGCTTTATGTTATCAGTATTTCTAAGAACACCATAGGTATAATCCCATGTAAGGTTTATTTTATCGGCTCTTTTCTGTTCAACTGACTCTTCATTGGTTAGAGATAAAGAGGATTCTCTGTCAAAGTCCACAACTATGCTATTTGGATTTATATATCCAAATCTTCCATCCTTGGTAAGAGAATAAAACCAGCCCTTTTCCTGGGTTAATACTCGTAATTCTTCATTTTCCATCAGCATATCCCCTATTACAGGTGAAGATTCATGGGGGCTGTGTCTAATGTATTCACCTTTAGTTAAACTTCCATAGATATATAATGTATCTATAAACTCAATAACAACTGTTCTATCATATACTCTAATTACAAGCCTATCCTTATACTCCTCCTTAAGAAGATCCAATGGAATATATGCTGTATTATTGATGTTTCTTATGGGGTTGCTAATGCTTACAGTGTTTCTGTTAAATGTAGCAGTTCTATCATCTAGTTTGTATCTTTTCACTTGAGTTGGTGATGTTATTATTAATATTTGCTCCTCAACATCATAGAAAAGATCTTCATCTATGGTATCCTTTACGAGTTGCCAATTAATAAAGTATTGCCCATTAAGGATAATAAGGTTATCCTCCTTATGGATCTCATCATCAATAATGACCATTTCGCTATAATCAAATGGTAATCTTTCATAACTTATATATGTTAAATCTCCATAGATTCTAAATCCAGTTGTACCTATGAGTATTAGAATTATTATAAATGTAATTATCTTTCTCAACTTAGTTTCACCTCTACTT
>JAUWAD010000083.1 GCA_030602225.1 Bacillota bacterium
AGTTTATTCATATCAGACTAGTATACGAAAACTAGGTAGATTATTGACTACCTAGTTTTTAATTTGAGATAAGTATAGGTATTTTTACTTATCTCAAGGGTATATAATAGTCTATACAAAATTAAATAATTAGAAGTGTAACTTTTTTAAATTACATACGTATAATTTATGAAAATAGATGGAGGCCACCAGATGTTTGACTATAAAACGAATTACAGAGATTTTCTTGAAGGGGATAATAATGCCTTCGAAAGGATTGTATTGGAGTATAAAGACAACTTAATATACTTTATATCCAGATATACAGGAGGAGATATTGCCACTGCTGAGGATATTGCCCAAGATGTTTTTGCTCATTTATACGTTTATAAGGAGCAGTATAACTTCAATTATTCCTTGAAGACTTTTATATTCACCCTTGGTAAAAACAAAGCGATAGATCACATGAGAAAGCAATCAAGAATTACTTTCAATAGTTTTGATAGCCAGATTGAAGCAAGTAGTGATGAGAAGAGTCTGGAGGATATTATTATTAAAAATCAGCAGAACAGGGAGTTAATCCGCAGCTTTAAAAGCCTTAAACCCGAGTATCAAAGAGCTCTATATCTGTATGTGTTTGAAGAGCTATCCTATAATGAAATAGGAAGAGTTATGGGAAAGACACTGCCTCAGATAAAAGTTTTGATTTTTAGAGCAAGAAAAGCTTTGAAATCCAATTTTGGAGAGGAGGATTGGGAAGATGAAAAGTAATGAGGAGTTCTTAAAAGGAGTATATGATAGGGCTGAAATTTTAAGTAATGAGAAGAAAGTATACAATAAAAAACCCAATAAATATTTAAGATATTCTTCGATTGCCGCTTTGTTTATAATCATTCCCATCCTATTAATACAAGGGAATTTAAATAAAGAAGCACCTATTGATATTAATGAACCTAGGGTGATGTCTTTTGGAAATATAGATCAAAGCTTTAAGGAAGCAGATTATATTTTAATAGGGACCATAGAAGATAAGGTATTTAATGATAATAAGTTTGATGCAAGTGTTTCCATAAGTGAAGTTTTATATGGTGATGTATACAGGGAAATTATAGAAATAAGTGGACCTGATTTTATTTCAGACAGTATTATCATAGATCAGCAGTATATTTTTATGCTCAAAGAGCAGGATAATAAGTTTTATCTATACAATGATTTAGAGGGATTATTGGTAAATGACAATTCTGACTCCTATATTGATGTATTTGGAAACAAATATACCATTGAGGATGTCTTAAATAATATTGATGGGAGAAGATAAGATTGAGAAAAATTGCAGTTATTTTATTGACAAGTGTTTTATTAGTAGGATTATTATCTGGATGTACTACAGATAATAATAAAGTGGAAGTGGATCTAGATAATATTCTTGAAGCTGTAAAATTGGAAATGGGAGAAGCATATTACCCTGACAGAGATATTGAAATTAATGAGTTAATGGATTACACAGGCTTGAAAGAAGAGCAAATTGAAGAATTCATAGCACAAGCACCCATGATGACATTGGGAGTTGATACCTTTATTGCAATTAAAGCAACAGAAGGTAATGGTGATAATGTTTATGCAGGATTGGAGAAGTATAGAAAGTTCTTAGTTGAGGAATCCTTCCAATACCCTATGAATCTACCAAAGGTAAATACAGCAAAAGTAGTTCAATTTGGAGATTATTCTTTCTTTATTATGCTTGGGGAATATAATGATTCAATAGAAGATATCGAAAGCGATGAAGCTAGAGAATATTATGAATCAGAAGTTGCAAGGGTTGAAAAAGTTATAGTAGAATTTTTTAAATAAAACAGTTTCTAGTCTGGCTTAGCCAGGCTAGAATTTTTGGAGGATATATTGTGGTATTTAGTAGTATTGTATTCTTATTTTATTTTTTACCTATAGTACTAATATTG
Organism: Bacillota bacterium; assembly: GCA_030602225.1. Lineage (GTDB taxonomy): Bacteria > Bacillota > Clostridia > Tissierellales > Tissierellaceae > Gudongella. Next base: position 1,938 of record JAUWAD010000083.1, read on the forward strand.
TATTTTGTCTTACCAGACAAATATAAGAATTCACTGCTTTTTATAAGCAGTATATACTTCTATGCTTGGGGTGAGCCAGTTTATGTATGGTTGATAATTATTTCTACAATTGTTGACTTTGCTTGTGGTAAGGGGATTGGAAGAAGCAGGGAGAAAAATCGGTTAAATTTAGCTAAGATGTGGTTGTTATTTTCAATAATGGCTAATCTTGGACTTTTATCCTTTTTTAAGTATGGAGATTTCATTATCTTAAACTTAAATACATTATTTAATCTAGAGTTAAGTATTCTAAACATTCCATTACCAATAGGTATATCATTTTATACATTCCAGACCATGTCATACACTATAGATGTATATAGGGATGAGGTGAGTGTACAGGATAATTTTATTTCTTTTGGTAGTTACGTTTCTCTTTTCCCACAATTGATAGCAGGACCCATAGTTAGATATAAAACTATAGAAAAGGAACTAAATAACAGGAGAGTTAGCATAGAAGATGTGGGAAATGGAATATCAAGATTCATAGTAGGACTTGGCAAGAAGGTTCTTATAGCTAATAACATTGGTCTAATCTGGGATATGATATCTAAATCAGATATAGCAAACCTGTCTGCATTATCAGCTTGGTTAGGTATTTTGTCATTTGGACTACAAATATACTTTGATTTCTCTGCTTACTCTGATATGGCAATAGGACTTGGTAAGGTATTTGGGTTCAATTTCTTGGAAAACTTTAATTACCCCTACATGTCCAGATCAATTACTGAATTTTGGAGAAGGTGGCATATATCACTGGGAACTTGGTTTAAGGAGTATGTCTATATACCCTTAGGTGGAAATAGAGGGGGAAGGATCAGACATTTAAGAAACATAATTGTGGTGTGGCTGTTAACGGGAATTTGGCATGGTGCTAGTTGGAATTTTGTACTTTGGGGAGTTTTTTTTGGAGTATTATTAATCCTTGAGAAATTGTTTTTACTGAAGATTCTAGATAGGATACCTTCGAATTTAAGAAGGGTATATACAATAATTCTTGTATTAGTATCCTGGGTTATATTCTCCTTTGAAGGTTTAGAGAGTATACTTTACTATCTTCAGAAGATGTTTCTAAATACAGGTTTAATGTATGATGAGTTATCATTGTATATTCTTGTTACCAATATTCCACTCTTTATAATTGGAATAATTGGAGCTACACCATATCCTAGGATATGGTGGGTTAAGGTTAGTGATAAGATTAAGTCTAATTGGATTCTTGAAAATGGATATTTAGTTTTCTTACTAATTCTATCCATAGCCTATCTGGTAGATCAGAGCTTTAATCCATTTCTGTACTTTAGATTTTAAAAAGGAGGTTTAGGTAGTAATTAAGTTACTACTATTAATATGAAGAATAAAATAAGAGTAATTATTGTATCATCAATTGTGGTTGTGTTATCAATTCTTAATTTGATTATGCCAATAAAGTCATTTTCTGAGTTGGAAAACAGATACCTTCAACGATTACCCAATCTAACATATAAGGAAATATTTTCAGGGGAATACTCATCTGACTTTGAAAAATACTCAGTCGATCAATTTCCTTTGAGGGATTATTGGATAAGACTTAAAACCTCAGCAGATCTGTTTCTATTAAAAAAGGATAATGGGAGAGTATACTTTGGAAAGAATGAGTTTCTTTTTGATGTAAAAAAGGACACGGACTATGATCAACTACAAAAGAATATAGAGTATATAAACGAGTTTATAAGCAGACTCAATAAAAATAATAATATCAGCATAGGGCTTATGCTTATACCTTCAAAGGAAACCATATACACTGAGTTCTTACCTGGTTTTGCACCAACAGTGGATGAAAAAAAACTCATTGAAATTATTAAATCACAATTGGATGAAAATATTGATGTAATAGATTTGATTCCAATTCTAGTACAAGAAAAAAATGAGTACATCTATTATAAAACAGATCACCATTGGACAACATTAGGGGCTTATTATGGCTATTATGCTCTTTCTGAATTATTAGAGTTTCACCCTGTGAGTATCCAAGAGTTTAATAAGGAAATTGTTTCTGATAACTTCTTGGGGTCCATGTATAGGAAAGTGAATCTATACAAAGGTTCACCGGATAAAATTATAAAATATTCCTTAGAAGATAGTGCTGTAAGTATAGTGATTAATGAAGCATTTACCAAAGATAGTATGTTTGATGAATCATACTTAGACAAGAATGATAAGTACTCATACTTCCTTGGGGGAGATTTTGGATTGGTGGATATAAATACAAACGTTAAGAATGGCAAGAGTATATTAGTGATAAAGGATTCGTTTTCTAATAGTATGGTTCCTTATTTATTAGAACACTACGAAAACATCTACCTTATAGATACAAGATATTACGGATTAAGTGTAAATGCCTTTATAGAAGAAAACAATATCGACAACATATTGTTTGCATTTAATGTGGGAAATATTTCTGAGTTTAAATCTTTAAGTGCTTTAACGAGATAGAACCCAAAAGAATCAATAAAAATGGCTATTTTTATTGACCTTGACCCATAAATTATATAACATAGTAAATAGGTCAAAAGAAAAGAGGCTTATTATGCTATTATCTATACCTATTATCTTTAAAATTTTATTATTCATGAACATAACCGAAATCAGACATAACCAACTTCTGATCTTTATGTTTACTATATCCATAAGTTTATTAGTATTATCACTATTTGAGTTTTTCGATACTTCAAAGAAAAAGTATTTTCAATTAGGATTTTATACTGTTTTTAGTATACTTCTTTTTGGGGATGTTTTATATTACTCCTATTTCCATGCCCTGCCATCTTTTGCAATAGTTGGCCAAGCAAGACAACTAGGAGCTGTGACGGATAGTATAAGAGATTTGGTAGGTATTAAGAATTTGCTGTTTGTATTGGATATACCTATAATAATCATTGTTTTTATTAGGGGACTGGGGATTAAAGTCAATAAGATAGTTATCAAGAAGATTATAGTTTCAACAGTACTATTAATAGCATTATTAACAACCTATTCATTTTCTACCAGTAGAGTTAGTGCACTAACAAACCAGGAACCATTTGCATTTCATACTTATGATATTATTAAAAATTTATTTTTAAAAGGAAGCACAAGACAATATATTAACTTGGAGGAGTTACTAAAAGACATTGTAAAAAGCAATGATGAGCTTTATCCACAGGATAGAAGGTTAAAAGGCATTGGAGAGGGAAGAAACCTTATTGTTATTCAGGTGGAGGCACTACAGAATTTTGTAGTTGATTATTATCATAATGATCAGGAGGTTACTCCATTTATTAATTCTCTGATAAAGCATAATTCCAGTATATATTTTGATGAGTATTATCAGCTTATAGGTAGGGGAAATACTTCTGATGCTGAGTTTGTTACTAATAATAGCATGCATCCATCAATGGAAGATGCCACATATATACAATATAGTGATAATACATTTTATGGACTACCTTGGCTACTTAGAGATAATGGATATGATGCATATGTATTCCATGGATTTAAGAAGGACTTCTGGAATAGGTATAATGCATATGATAGTCAGGGATTTGAAAGATTTTATCATGAAGAAGATTATGACTTTGAAGAGGAGATTTTGTTCGGGATTTCAGATAGAGAGTTTTACTCTCAAACCCTGGATTATTTAGTGGATATTAATTCTGAATCCGACAATCCATTCTATTCCTTTATTATAAGTCTTAGCAGCCATACACCATATAATATGGCTGAAGAATACCACATATTAGAGCTATCAGAGAAATTTCAAAACAATATTGTAGGAAACTACCTTCATGCAATTCACTATGCTGATAACCAATTGGGGTTATTTATTGAAGGATTAAAAAGAGTTGGTTTATACGAAAATTCAATAATAGCAATCTATGGAGATCACTTTGGAATTAATAATTCATTTGAAGAGGCATTTGATCCAATGGAGGAAATATTAGGAGAAAAGTATAATTTTGATCATATAATGAATATCCCTCTTATAATTCACGTACCAGGAGAGGACATAAATCAAACAGTATCCACCATAGGAAGTCAAATTGACTTTTATCCAACGATAATCAATATATTAGGACTTGAGAATGAAAATGGAATAATGTTTGGAAAGGACCTGATAAATTACTCAGGATATAACTTCGTCGCTCCACAAACCATTATGAGAAAGGGTTCATTCATTGATAGCAATGTTGTATTTAATATATCAAGGGATGGTATTTTTGAAAACAGTACAGTCATTAGTAGAAAAAATAGGGAATTTCTGGATATAGAGGAGTATAGAGAGGAATATGAGAATGTATTAGCCCATATAAATGCCTCGGATATTGTTTTAAAGAATGATCTTTTAGTAGAGATAATTCAACGAAATGGAGATTTTTCGGACTACAATATTAGTCTAAACAATATTGTTCCTGAGCAATCTAGGATTCAATCATTTGAAGAATACAACTTTGAAGATATTCAAAAAAGTTATAATAATGGTAATTATATCAACAGAATTACAATAGATGAAGCAACAGATCTGGATGAAATGGCTAAATGGATGAAGGAAAATGAAATGGCATTCCTAATTCTTAGAACTAGCGATGGTTCCAATAAGTTGCTTGAGACAATAAAGGATAACTACCCATCTCTTAGAGATCGTTATATTGCTGAGATTAATGATTTTGATGATCTATTTTTGATTCAAAGAAGGGGATTTAGAAATATTATATTGAATATAACCAAATCAAACTATAGTGGGGAACAGATAAAAGATTTCTTGAATTTGTATGACCATTTCGGATTGATAATTAAAGATGATGGTTCAGCCCAAAGTCTTTTTGAACTAATAGATCAACCAAATATAAGATTTTACAAAGAAGTTCAAAATAGAATTTTGCAGATTAGATAATACTGACTTCCAAATTAGAAAATGATTTGGAAGTTTTTTCTGTATGAGGCTTAGGGTAATTAATGTATAATAGTAAACATAGCATTATAATTTATCTGATGGAGGTCATTATGGAAAATATTACGAGATTAACATATAAAAATAAGGAAGTTATACTAATTGCAACAGCTCATGTATCAAATGAAAGTGTATTGTTGGTGGAGAAGGTAATTGACCAGGAGAAGCCTGATAGTGTTTGCATTGAATTAGATAAAGGTAGATATGATAATATTAGAAACCCAAAAGCATGGGAAAACATGGATATTATAAGAGTTATTAAAGAGAAGAAGGTAGGTTTCTTGCTAATTAATCTTGCATTAAGTTCATACCAGAAAAAGATGGCAAAAAAGCTGGGTACAACAGTGGGTGGAGAAATGCTTCAGGGAATTAAAAGTGCCGACGAAATAGGTGCTAATATTGTGTTGGCAGATAGAGATATAAGAATCACTTTTTCAAGAATCTGGAGATTGCTATCTGCTAAGGAGAAGTTTAAGCTTCTGTATAATATCCTCCTTATGGATGAGGAGGATAATGATATTTCTGAAGAAGATTTACAGGAGTTGCTAGGAAAGGATGTTCTAGATTCTATGATGTCAGAAATGAAAAAGGAATTTCCAAAGATTGGTCAGGTGCTAATTGCAGAAAGGGATCAATACCTTGCACATAAGATAAAAAATGCCCCTGGAGAAAAGGTAGTGGCTATTTTAGGCGCTGCCCATGTACCCGGAGTTGAAAAGGAGATCTTCAATGAAATAGATGTAAATAAAATTACTCAGATACCTCCAAAAGGAAAATTCTCCAAATATGGAAATTGGATAATTCCTGGAGTAATCATAGCTTTAATTATTTACTCTTTTTTTATTAATTTTGACACTGGAATCCAGCAACTATCTTCATGGATACTATGGACAGGACTTTTGGCTGCTGGGTTTACAGCATTAACATTTCCTCACCCTTTGACAATTATAACAGCATTTGTAACCGCGCCGCTAACAACCATTCATCCTCTTTTGGCTTGTGGGTGGTTTGCGGGTATAGTTGAAGCCAGTGTGAAGAAACCCACAGTTAAAGATATTAATAATATAACAGAGGATATAACATCTTTTAAAGGTTTTTTTAGAAATAGATTTCTAAAGACATTAATGGTTGTTGTATTTGCAAATATAGGAGCAACAATTGGGACATTTGTTGCTGGCACGGAACTTATCAAAAATCTATTCTAAATATATTACTTTGTTATTTAGTCTTATCCTAGGGTATCAATGAGTCAAGATTTGATTGAGGTGATATCATTGAAGGATAAAAAGACAATTTATTTAACTGAAAAGTTTCACAAACCATTGGAAGTGCTGTGGGGCTATTTCACTGAGCCAAAGGATATAGTAAAATGGTTCTCCATATCGGAGGAATATTACTGCTCATTTGCCTTTAACTCCCTTAGAGAGGGAGATATATTCATGTATAGAATGTCGCCTAAGAAGGAAGGAGTAAGTTTTGATATCGAAGGCCGTTTTAAGGAAATCCAGCTTCACAAACTTATAAGGTGTTCTCAGGATGGTACTGAATTAATGTTTAGTTTTGAACAACTGGGAGAAGAAGCGGTAATTAAATTGGAGATTCAATACTCTCCAGATAACAAGTTTGGAGATATGAGTTATATCTGGAAAGCACTCTTGAATAACTTTAAAAAATATGTAGATAATTTGTAAAAAAATCGCAAATAAAAACCCCTGAGGTAATCCTCAGGGGTAAAATATTCACTCTTATAAAGTTACTATATTTTCAGCTTGTAGTCCTTTTTGTCCTTCAACTACATCGAACTCAACTGCTTGACCTTCTTCTAAAGTCTTGAATCCGTCTTTTTTGATTTGTGAGAAGTGAGCGAATACGTCTTTTCCGTCTGCTCCTGTAATAAATCCAAATCCTTTTTCTGCGTTAAACCATTTTACTGTACCATTCATAATGTGTACCTCCAAAATTTTATTTCTTAAACCGGTGCTAGTAAATCACTTATAAAATCCTGATACATCATTACTACGAATAGTAAGTATAGAAAAATATATTGTGTTACTAATAACTCTTAATTTAAGTTCTCCACAAGCATATCATAGGATCATATAAATAGCAAGGATTATTTAGAATTATTTCGAGAATCTACTATTTAACTACTTGTTCTGTCTTAATTATTGTAATATGATTAATCTATACCTAATATAAAGCTGTAAAAAACTAATCTTAAGGGAGATAATGTATGGAAGGAAATATATCTAAGAAGATTTTCAAATTGCTAGAGGATGCAAAAAGGATT
>JAUWAD010000116.1 GCA_030602225.1 Bacillota bacterium
TCCAAAGCCGACTATCATTGAGATAAAGGTCTTGCCATGTAGCCCAACGGCCCTCATAATTCCATCCATTATATAAGCAGCTCTAGACATATAGCCGGTATCTTCTAAAATAGCAAGGAAGAAGTATAATAACATTATCAAAGGAACAAAGACTAATACAGCACCAACTCCACCAATGACGCCCTCAATTAAAAATGAAACAAGCCAAGTAGGAGCACTTATTGATTCTAAGCCACTTGCCAAAAACTCCCCAATAAATCCAATGAATGTCTCAACGTAACCACCTAAAAAATCCGATCCCACAAGGAAGGTAAGTTGGAAAACTACATACATTATAAGTCCAAATATTGGAAGTCCAAGAATTCTACTGGTAAGTATTTTATCTATTTTATCTGTTAAGGTAACTATCTCTTCCGTAGGTTTTTTAACTCCTTTTTTAACTATGCTATTTATAAAAGAGTACCTCTTGTCTACTATATCTAATTCATAATCCACACCATCATTTTTCATACTTTCAAGTATGTTCATTACGCCTTCTTTTTTATCAATCAAGGAAAGAATTTCTTTATCTCCCTCTAAAGCCTTAAGAGCCAACCATTTAACTGGGTAGTTAAAGCCTATGTCTTTTAAGAGTTCTACTATTTTATTAATGTTATCATCTATTGAAGGTCCGTAAGAAAATTCAACGTTTTTTGATCTGTTTGTGATAGCATTTATAGTACCTTCAATTAAATCTTCAATACCCTTCTTCTTTGCTGCTACAGTTGGTATAACAGGAACACCTAAATCTTTTGAAAGCTCTTGTATATCAACTTCAATTTTCTTATTAGTAGCTTCATCCATCATATTAAGAGCCACTACTACATTTGCTCCCATCTCTAGGAGCTGAGTTGTTAAGTAAAGATTCCTATCTATATTTGAAGCATCAATGACATTTATAACCACATCAGGAGAACCTTTTACTACAAAGTCTCTTGCTATTAACTCATCTTCAGAATAAGCCCCAAGGCTGTATGTACCAGGCAAATCCACTACATTATAAATAGCTCCCTTGTGTTTAAAGGAGCCTTCTTTTTTTTCTACAGTAACTCCAGGCCAATTACCTACATGCTGGTTAGAACCTGTAAGCACATTAAAAAGGGTTGTCTTCCCACTATTGGGATTTCCAACCAAAGCAATTGTATGCATTCATTCACTTCCTCTCGAATTATGATAATCATTATCAGTAAAGGCAAAAAATTATTCCTTATCTACTACTATGTGCTGTGCAAGGCCTCTACCAATTGCAAGCTTTTGTCCAGATAAAGACACAATAATAGGACCAAAGTCGTTCTTTACCATTTTAACTTCAGCTCCACTATTTAAACCTAATTCATATAATCTTTTTCTAGCATATCCACCACCAGAAACATTTCTAATCCTGCATTTATCATTAGCTTTTAATCCAGTTAATACCATAGGATCCACCAATCCCTTCTATGTAAAATATATAACAATCATTGACATGATAACTATTATCAATTATAGAATAATATAAATCCTATTAAATTGCAAGTATTTTTTCAGTTTGGAGCTTTATAAATAAGGGGGGATGTTGACAAAGTAATAAATAATTGATAATATATAAGCACAGACCCCGGGGGTAGGGGGTAGAATATAGGAAAGGATGATAATATGTCTTCAGAAAAAATAACTCTTAATATAGAAGGAATGACCTGCGCCGCTTGTTCTGCAAGAATTGAAAAGTCTCTAGGAAAATTGGATGGTGTTCAGGAGGTTAATGTAAATCTTCTAGCTAACAAAGCTACTGTAGTAATAGATAGTGAAAAACTTACTAAAAAGAATCTTGTGGATACAATTCATAAGACTGGCTATGAAGTTCCCTTGGAGAGAAGAACAATACTTGTTCAAGGGATGACATGTGCAGCCTGTTCTGCTAGGGTGGAAAAAGCTCTTAATAAAATAGAAGGAGTAGAAAAAGCGCATGTTAATTTATCTAATAACAAAGCAACTGTTGAATTTCCAGCTGGTTTAATAGAGGATAGTCACTTAATTGCAGTCATAGAGAAAACAGGATATGGTGCAGAAATAGAAAAAGAAGTAAATCTGGATAGAGAGAAGGAGCTTAGAGAAAAGGAAATAAAGTCTCTAAAGTATTCCTTTATAGTTTCATTAATTTTAACTATACCACTTTTTTCAGCTATGTTTTTCCATATGGCTGGTCAAATGAATATTTTAACCAATGGATATTTTCAATGGGCATTGGCAACCCCAGTACAGTTCATTATAGGATATAGATTCTATAAGGGAGCATATAATGCCCTAAGAGGTGGCGGAGCTAATATGGATGTATTAGTTTCTCTTGGAACCAGTGCTGCATATTTCTTTAGTATCTATAACCTATTTAATCATGTTCATGAATATTACTTTGAAGCTTCAGCTGTTATTATAACCTTAATCGTACTTGGTAAACTCTTTGAAGCCATTGCAAAGGGAAAAACATCTGAAGCAATTAAGAAGCTAATGGGTTTACAACCAAAAACAGCCACTGTTGTAAGAGATGGAGTTGAAATGGACCTGGCAATTGAAGACCTTGTTATAGGGGATATCATTGTGGTAAAACCTGGTGAGAGAGTACCAGTAGACGGAGTAATGGTGGATGGAAGCTCATCCCTTGATGAGTCAATGATAACTGGTGAAAGTATACCTGTTGATAAGAAGGTAGGCGATAATGTAATAGGGGCAACGATTAATAAGTATGGTGCTTTCAAATTTGAAGCTACAAAGATAGGTAAAGATACCGTTCTTTCCCAGATAATAAAACTTGTGGAAGATGCTCAAGGATCTAAAGCTCCAGTTCAAAGATTAGCAGATAAGATTTCGGGGATCTTCGTACCCATAGTTTTAGTTATTGCTGTGGTGACAATAGGAATTTTTGCAATGCTTAATGATGTAAATTCAGGATTAATCAATGCTGTAGCAGTTTTAGTAATTGCTTGTCCATGTGCATTAGGTCTTGCAACACCTACAGCTATAATGGTAGGAACAGGTAAAGGTGCTGAAAATGGGATCTTAATAAAATCTGGAGAGCATCTAGAGAAGACCCATAAAATGGATACAATAATATTTGATAAAACAGGTACAATCACTAAAGGAGAGCCAGATGTAACAGATATTGTGCTCCTAAGAGAACTAGATGAAGATGAAGTTCTAAGAATAGCAGCATCTGTGGAAAAGACATCTGAACATCCACTTGGGCAGGCCATCGTCAAGAAAGCTCAAAATGACCTAATAAAATTAAGTGAAGCAAATAGTTTTTCAGCCATTCCTGGAAAAGGACTAATCTCAGATTTTGAGGGGATGAAGGTATTAATTGGGAATCGAAAACTTATGAGTGAAAATTCAATAGATATATCAATAGGAGAAGAGAAGGTTAACATATTAGAAGATGAAGGAAAGACAGCAATGATGATAGCAATAGAAAATAGATTAGAAGCTATTATTGCCGTAGCAGATCAGATCAAGGAAACATCCCAAGAGGCTATAGCGAAATTAGAATCAATGGGTCTTGAGGTATATATGATAACTGGGGACAATCAAAGGACTGCTAATGCAATTGCAAAACAAGTGGGTATAAAAAATGTACTAGCTGATGTACTTCCAGAGAATAAGGCTTCAAAGGTAGAAGAGCTTAAAGCTGAAGGGAAAAATGTCGGCATGGTTGGAGATGGAATTAATGATGCTCCTGCTCTTGCAGCAGCAAATGTTGGTTTTGCAATAGGGACAGGTACTGATGTAGCCATGGAAGCTGCTGATATAACCCTAATGCGAGGAGATTTAAATGGAGTTGTAACTGCGATAAGACTTAGTCATAAGACTATGAAAACAATAAAGCAAAACTTGTTCTGGGCTTTCTTCTACAATACAGTAGGAATACCTATAGCTGCCTTAGGTTTTTTAAATCCTATGATAGCTGGAGCAGCTATGGCTTTTAGTTCAGTATCGGTAGTATCAAACTCGTTAAGACTTAAGAAATTTATTTAAAGGAGATTATGAAAATGAAAAAAATATTATTAGTAGAAGGTATGAGTTGTGGACATTGTGAAATGGCAGTAAAAAAAGCGATTACTTCCATCGATGGCATCAGTGAAGTGATAGTTGACTTAAAGAGTGGAAAAGTAACTGTTATTGGTGAAAATATAAATGATGACAACCTAAAAGAAGCAGTTGATGATGCAGGTTACAGCGTAGTAACAATAGAATAGAGGTGGGAAAATGAATCAGGGGAAGGAAACAGCATTAAATAAGTTAAAAACCGTCAGAGGACAAGTTGATGGAATAATAAGAATGATAGAGGATGATAGATATTGCGTAGATATTTCTACACAAATTCTATCTATCATTGGATTATTGAAGAAGGCAAATATTGATGTATTAAATGGACATATTAGAAGCTGTGTAGCGGATGCCATTCTTCAGGGAGAAGACCAAGGGGATGCAAAAATTGAAGAGATAATAAATATAATTGATAAGTATATAAAGTAAATGACTGTATAACTTCCGTAAAAGGAAGTTATATTTTTTTTGCAGTGGGTAATAACATATTGAAAATTTGAAAGAAATTT
>JAUWAD010000108.1 GCA_030602225.1 Bacillota bacterium
AAAGCAGCTTTAATATTGGATTCATGGGAATTTGAATGTATCATCATAGCCATATCCACATTGTCTAAGTATCCTCTGTAAATAAGCTCTTGTTTTCCACCGGCATATTTTATCTTTCCTTCATCAATTAGCTTTGATCTATAATCAATTTCAATAAACTCCTCAGCAGGCACAGCCATAAATTCCACTGATCCTGCCAGATATTCCATAGCTCCAGATTTTAACAATCCAGCGGCACAACCAACCATGGCACCAAGTTGAATATTGTGTCCACATGAATGGGATTCTCCATTTTTCCCTGCATCCTTATGATCGTGACATATTACAGAGTCTAATTCACCCATTACACAGATATTTGGGCCATCTACTCTTTTACCTGTATTTGCTCTACAGCCTGTTATGGCAATATTTGATTCCACTTCAAGACCTAATTTCGCAAGAAACTCCGCTGTCTTTTCTGTGGTTCTAAATTCTTTATATCCTAATTCAGCATTGTTATATATATCATCAGTAAAATTGTGTATTTCACCAGCATACTCATCTATGGCTTCACATACCTTCTTCTTTAATTCATCCTTATTCATTTTTTCACCCCTCTAAAAATAAGTGGGTAGCTAAGCTACCCACTAAATTATTATACTAGATAATTCCAGTTGCACTTAGAATTATGTGAGAAACAATTGCAGACCCAAAGAATGTTCCTGAGAATACAAATATTGCCACTATGAAAACCTTCCAACCAAGTGTCTTGAATTCACCAAGCTTGTTTCCAACAGAGATTCCAGCAAATGCAAGAATTGGAGTTGTTGTTCCTAAGAATACTACTTCATTTGTATACTTTAGGAATGGTGCTGCTGTTGGCATAAATGGCATACTCAATATGAATGCTATTAATGATGCCCAAGCAAATGCTGGGAATTTTATAGCTGGAACGTATTCCTTTATAACAAGTGCTATAAATGCTATTAATAATACTAAGATCATACCAGGAATTGATGGGATAATGGCCTTATCATATCCAATCCACTGACCAACAAGGATCATAACACCAGTTATTAGTAGTACAAGTGAATAATTTTTAAACTTTGCGCTCTTTTCTGACATGTTATTTCCTCCTTCCTAGTACTGGTTCTAACTTCTTGTAAAGGAAGTTTGTTATTGGCAAACCAAGGAAATACTCTGCATACAATCCTGTAACTCCTGTAAGCATATTACTTGTTGCAGCATATGCAAGTACTGTTTCCTTCATAGCTGGATCAACAGCCTCTGATAAAGCTCCTGATGCTGCAGCCATCATACTACCACTACCCATACCAGTCGCCATAGCCAAAGCGTATGGATGAAGACCAGTTGATAGGGAAAGTGAACCTAAAATACTAAAGAATATTGTACCAAATAATGTTCCGATTAGGTAAGTACCAAGAACTCCCGTACCTTCTGGAGAGCTAATACCATACTTTTCACCGATGATACCCAATGCTGACTCTCTACAGATTGAGAATGTAGCACCTACTGCTTCTCTCTTTAGTCCTAATAATAATGCCACAGGTAGAGCAAGTAGAATTGTACCAAGGTTTCCAAGCTCCTGAAGTAACAATGCAGGACCTGCTTCAATTACCTTTACAATATTAGGACCAACTAGTGTACCGTATTTTACTCCCAGTGGAAGAAGAGCAACCATTACAAATGTTCCTGCAAGATCAACCTCTTCAGTACCTATTGCTTTACCAAGTGCTGCTATTCTCTTACCAAGTACTCCAGGAGTTATAAGAATACCCATAACAACTGCAAAAAGCATAGGTAAAAGAACTATTGTACCGATTCCAACGTTAATTCTTTGAGTTCCAATTAGCTCGGCTATAATGGTAATAATAAATGCAGCGACAACCAAGCTTACTACAGATGATTTTTTCATACAATACCTCCTATCTCATTAGATTGGTTATAAGCTAGTAAGTTCACCTCCTATTTAGTTTTATCTATTTCAGATCTAACTTTATCTATTTATAAAGTTAGAGTACTGATATTATTAATAATATACTGTTTATCTCATATTTTCAATACTTTTCAATACCATCCCACTCATGAATGCGGATGCATTGATAATGGCTCTGTCATCTCCATCAAATCTAGGATTATGCCATACATAATTCATATCCTCTTCCTTGTTACCCACACCTATCCAGAAGAAGAACCCTTCAACATTCTCTGTAAATATTGCGAAATCCTCTCCACCCATGGAAGGTATAGGATCGTAGATATACTCTTCACCTAGGACTTCCCTACAGGTCTCATAGGCTAAATTTGTAAGATCCTCAGGGTTATATACTGCTGGAAGATCAAATATATAGTCTAATTCTGCTTCAACCATGTAACCTTCTGCCGTTGTCTCCACTACTTTTTTTATTCTCTCAGGCAATAATTTCCTATCATCTGGATGAAAACTCCTTACTGTCCCTGAAATTTCCACCAGTTCCGGGATAACATTATTTGCAGTACCTGCTTTTATTGTTCCAAAGGATATTACAGCTGAGTTTAGTGGTGATATGTTTCTACTTATGATTGTCTGAAGATTCATTATCATTGCAGCTGATGCAACAATTGGATCTCTTGTTGCATGGGGTATGGCTCCATGTCCGCCCTTACCCATGATCCTGATTCTTATGGTATCAACTGCAGCCATAAGTCCTTCCTTCTTGATGGCAATCTTACCCCATGGTATTTCAGGGTTATTATGAAGTCCAATAATCCTATCAATTTTTACCTTCTGGAATAGGCCACTTTTAACCATCATCTTAGCCCCAGCATTGATTTCTTCAGCTGGCTGGAATACAAAAACCACATTACCCTTAATTCTATCTCTCATCTGGGATAGAATCATAGCTGCACCCATTACAGATGCAGTGTGAATATCATGACCACAGGCATGCATAACTCCATCTATTTTTGATTTGTACTCTCTATTTGATATTTCCTGAATGGGTAGGGCATCTATATCTCCCCTCAGGGCTATGGTAGGTCCATCTTCACTTCCCCTTAAAAGTCCCACAACTCCCGTTTCCATTCCAATATCTATTATTTCTATTCCCATGGAGGTTAACCTATCCTTGATCTTTCTTGTTGTTTCAAACTCCTTTAGGCTAAGCTCTGGGTACATGTGAAGGTCTCTTCTAAATTCTATAAGTTCTTTTTCGTACCTATCCTTTACTTCTTTAAAATTTATCATTGACTCCTCCCTATTATGTAGGGGGTTAACCCCCCTATGTTATTTTAGATAATCAAATACTGTTTGAACGAATAATGCTGCTCCCACTTTAAAGTAACTTTCATCAATATCAAATTTTGAATTATGATGTGGATATATAGCTCCTTCAATCTCCTTTGGATTATTAAGGAAGATGAATGTTCCAGGAGCTTTCTCCAGGAAGTATGCCATATCTTCTCCACCCATTACAGGCTCCTTCATTTCCAGAATCTTATCTTCTCCCACAACCTTCACTGCCACTTCTCTGAAGAACTTTGTAAATTCCTCATCATTTATCAGTGGAGGATATTTAAAATCGTAGGTAAGTTCTGCATCTCCTCTCATTGATTGGGCTATTCCCTTACTTACTTCTTCAATTCTTCGAGCTATTCTACTTCTGGTTTCTCTATTTAAGGTTCTTACTGTTCCTTCCATTTCAACCATTCCAGGGATAATATTCTGATTGAATCCACCTTCGATTCTACAAATTGAAAGTACCACTGGGTCCACTGGCTTTGTCTCTCTACTTACAAGGGTCTGTAGAGCTGTACCTATCTGGAATGACATGGAAATTGGATCTATAGAATCATGGGGATATGCTCCATGAGCTCCTTTTCCCTTTATCTTCAGTAAAATTCTATCCATGGATGCCATCATGGGACCATACTTAATCCCTATCATACCCTTTGGAATCTCTGGGAATATGTGTCCATTGTGAATTCCCATTACTGCATCAACCTTAGGATCTTCCATTGCGCCTTCTTCTATCATAGGTAATGCTCCTCCAGGATACTCTTCTCCTGGTTGGAATAATAATTTTACTTTACCCTTAATCAAATTTCTATTTTCCTGAAGAACCTTTGCTGCCCCTAGAAGCATTGCTGTGTGTCCATCATGGCCACAGGCATGCATTTTACCGTTGTCTGATGCAAACTCAAGACCGGTTTCTTCCTTTATTGGCAGTGCATCCATATCCGCTCTAAGTGCCATTACAGGTCCTTCTTCTCCACCGTGAATCAAGCCTACAATTGCATTTCCATTTACCAAGGTTTTATACTCTATTCCCAGTTCATCCAATACACCTTGTACATAGGCACTGGTCTTTGGTAAATCCAATCCTAGTTCCGGAATTCTGTGAAGATCTCTTCTCCACTTAATCATATCCTCTTCAACATTTTTGGTTAAATTTAATATATCCATCATAAACCTCCCATTATTTTTGGAAGTACCCGCTGTATAGAGGGAATCTTCCACTGATTTCTAAGACTTCCTCCCTAATTTTTTCCAGGGTGCTTTGGTCATCTCTGTAAATGGATACCCTGTTAATCAAATCACTAATCTGTATCATATCATTTTCCTTAAATCCCTTGATGGTCAGAGCTGTTGTTCCGATTCTAACTCCACTGGTTACCAGGGGTTTTTCAGGATCAAAAGGAATCATGTTCTTATTTACCGTTATCCCTACCTTATCCAGAGCAACTTCCAACTCCTTACCAGTGATATTCTTTTCCCTTAAATCCACAAGTAAAAGATGGGAATCTGTGCCTCCTGATACCATTCTGAAGCCTTTCTTACTAAGCTCTCTACCTAGTGCCTTTGCATTTCTAATAACTTGATCCATCAGATCCTGAAACTCTTTGGTCTCTGCCCTTCTGAAGGTAAATGCCTTGGCTGCCATGGTATGAAGGTGGGGTGATCCCTGGGATCCTGGGAAAAGGGCCTTATCAATCAATTTCCCAAACTCCTCTTTTGCCAGAATAAATCCTCCCCTTGCTCCACATAGAGTCTTGGTGGTGGTTGAAGTAACAAAATCAGCATGTAACATTGGATTGTCGTAATGTCCTGCTGCAACTAATCCCGCCACATGGGCCATATCCACCATATAGTACGCTCCCACGGACTTTGCGATTCTTCCTATTCTTTCATAATCTATCTGTCTGGGATATGCACTTCCACCAGTAACTATAAGCTTTGGTTTTTGCACATTCGCCAATTCTTCTAAAAAATCATAATCTATCAGTTCTGTTTCCTTATCCAGTCCATAGGATGCAAAGTCATAGAACTTACCTGAAAAGTTCACTTGATTACCATGGGTTAGATGTCCACCCTGATCCAGTCTTAATCCTAGAACCTTATCTCCTGGTTGTAGTATGGCTGCATAAACAGTCTGATTAGCCTGTGAACCAGAATGGGGCTGAATATTGGCATATCCTGCCTTGTAAAGTGCTTTCGCTCTTTC
>JAUWAD010000071.1 GCA_030602225.1 Bacillota bacterium
TCATAGTTGTTTTAAACACTTTACAAAATGTATTTTATGGTTTATAATCAATTTTGACATCGGGGTGTGGCGCAGCTTGGTAGCGCACAAGTCTGGGGGACTTGGGGCCGTAGGTTCAAATCCTATCACTCCGACCACTTACAACCTCTGTAATCTTAATGATTACAGAGGTTTTTTGATTTACTATAAAATGAATAAATATAGTAAAAATCAACTTTCATTGTATAAAAAAAAGAGCTATGAAAATAGCTCCCATTACCATTTGTCAGCATTCTTTGAAGCAATTATCTCCATTTCATGCTTTTTTTCTCTTCCCATAAGTTTTATTACTGACTGTCTTACATCAGCACCATTATATAATACATTATATATTTCCCGAGTAATTGGCATATCCACATTAAGCTTTTTAGCTAGTTCATATGCAGACTTAGTTGTTTTAATACCTTCAACCACCATTCCCACTTCCTGAGCTGCTTCTTCCATGGAATAACCTTTACCGATTAATATCCCAGCCCTTCGATTTCTACTATGCATACTTGTACAAGTAACAATCAAATCTCCCATTCCTGATAAACCTGAGAAAGTATCAGGATCTGCTCCTAATGCCACCCCCAATTTTGCCATTTCAAATATACCTCTAGTCATAAGAGCAGCTTTTGTGTTGTCACCAAAGCCCAAACCATCAGAAATTCCTGCACCAAGGGCAATAATGTTCTTTAAGGCTCCTCCTAATTCCACACCAACAATATCAGGATTAGTATATATTCTAAGGGTTGGTGTTGAGAATTCATCTTGTACTGTTTCAGCAGCTATCTTGTTGGTTGAAGCAGAAACTAATGTAGTGGGAATACTTATTGCAACTTCTTCCGCATGGGAAGGTCCAGACAGGGCTACAAAGGGATTGTCTGGTAGATGCTCCTTAACGATTTCTGAAATTCTCATCATGGTATTATTCTCAATACCTTTAGCAACATTGACAATTATCTGGTCTTTGCTTACCAAACCCTTTATTTTTTCCACCACTGACCTGGTATTTTGAGTTGGAATAGCAAGAACTATTATATCTTTTCCACCAATAACCTCTTCAAGTGAGTTGGATACTCTTAGACAATCTGGAATATTAACATCCTTGAGGTACTTTTTATTGGTTTTCTCCACAACCATTTCCAAAGCTTGCTCCTGGGATCTTACCCAAAGATCCACCTTCTTGCCCTCATTGCACAACAAAATACCCAGGGCACTTCCCCAGGAACCGCCCCCAAGTATTCCGATTTTCGTTTTCATAAAAATCACCTGCCAAGTCTATTTTCTGTACCACTTATAAGTCTTTTTATATTATCCTTATGTCTATAATAACCTAAAACCATTAAAAACAGTACTGTTAGTGTTCTATAGATATAAAAATCTCCTGCTCCAAATATGGATAGAACAAATAGTGTTGTTAAAAATACCAGCGACCCCAAAGAAACATACTTTGATATGACAGCAACAAGAATACCTGTTATTACTGATATTAGAGTGATAGGAAATTCAAGCACTGCTAAAGTAGCTATTGTTGTTGCAATACCCTTTCCCCCTCTGAAATTAAGGAAAATAGGGTAATTATGACCAATAACTGTAAATATGGCAGCAACCAATCCTCCATCATATCCAGATAATAGTATCCCAATATTTACGGCAATTATCCCTTTAAGAAAATCTAGAAGAAATGTAATTACACCTAATCGTTTACCCATTATTCTTAAAGCATTAGTGGCCCCTGCATTGCCGCTACCATGGTGTCTTATATCAATCTTTTTAAAGTACTTACCTACGAAATATGCTGAAGAAAAACTTCCAGCCAGGTAAGAAATGATTATTATTAAAAAGAAATTCATTATCTCTCTCCCTTTTCTCTAATCTCAAATTGTATTGGTGTACCAACAAACCCAAAATGATTTCTTATCTGATTTTCCAGATATCTCATATAAGAGAAATGCATTAAATCCTTAATATTTACAAATATAACAAACTTAGGTGGTCTAACAGATACCTGAGTACCATAGTAAACCTTTGCTCTCTTGCCTTTATCTGAAGGAGGCTGATTCATAAGAATTGCCTGATTTAGAATGTCATTTAAAACCCCTGTTTGAATTCTAAGATTATAATTGTTGTTTACTATGTTGATTGTTTCAAGAAGTTTATCCACTCTTTTTCCTGTCATGGCAGATATATATACTATTGGAGCATAGGTCATAAAACCTAATGTTTCCCTTAACTCCTTTTCAAATGCCAGATATGTTTTATCATCCTTCTCAACTATATCCCACTTATTAACTGCTATAATCATTGCCTTACCATTATCGTGGGCATAACCTGCAATCTTAGTATCCTGTTCGGTAACCCCTAGTGTCCCATCAATAACCAATACGCAAATATCAGCCCTGTCAATGGCTGTAAGAGTTCTTACAACTGAATATCTTTCCACCTTTTCATCGATATATCTCTTTCTTCTTAGTCCAGCTGTATCAACAAATATATATTTGTTGTCTCCCACCTGGAAGTAGCTATCTATACTGTCTCTGGTTGTCCCTGGAATATCAGTTACTATAACCCTTTCCTCACCTAGAATATGATTGATCAATGATGATTTTCCAGCATTTGGTCTTCCAATAAACGCAACTCTAATACTTTCTTCATCTTCTTCCATATCCTTATAATCAGGGAAATACTTAACTATTTCATCCAATAGATCTCCCAGCCCAAGGGATTGCTCAGCAGACACAATCATAGGTGTACCAAGTCCCAATTCATAGAATTCATAAATTTCATCTGGAGTTTTTCTGGTATCGATTTTATTGGCAACAAGTATCACATTTCTACCTGATTTTCTAAGAATCTCTCCAATTTCCCTATCGGTAGTGGTCAAACCTTCTACTCCATCCACCACAAATAGAATAGCATCTGCAGTATCAATTGCAATTTCAGCCTGTCTTCTAATATTCTGCATGATTATATCGTCTTTCTCAGGTTCTAATCCACCTGTGTCGATAATTGTATAATGCTTTCCAAGCCATTCACCCTCAGCATATATTCTATCCCTAGTTACTCCTGGCTTATCCTCTGTTATTGCAATTCTCCTACCTGCCATCTTGTTAAATAATGTTGATTTACCAACATTTGGTCTTCCTACTATACATACAACTGGTCTACTCATACTTCACCTCTTTATCTATTATTCTAATTAGTTCTCCACCATCAACCTTGGAGGGTATAATTCGTTTATTCATTTTATCAATTGCCTGGGACAAAGTTATATTATCCAGGAATATCTCCTCATCACTTTTCATCATGGATCTTGGTATTATAACCAGATCATATCCATCAATTTCCTTAATCTGTTCAATTAAATCAATTCCAGTGGTTAATCCAGAAACAGTAATAGTCTCTCCAAAGAAATTGTTTTTTATTGGAACTACCTTAATACTTAAGCCATTAAACTTAGCCTCTATCTTTTTAGCCATATCTTTCATGAAGCCCTCTGCCAATTTACCCGTGGCAAATATTATTTTCTCAGGCTTAACATTTCTTGTCTTAAGCTTCTTAAGAGCTTCATCTACTTCCGTCCCAAATGATCTTAGAAGTCCCACTCCATTTTCATATTGGGGAAATCCCTCATATTCATCGTATGTGGGTAGTTCTTCTTTGGAAACCAGGTAGAACTCATCCGATGCAAATATATAGCGAGTATTTAACTTATCCATATATACCTTTTGCATTTCTTCAATATCTCGAATTACATCTTTTGCCTTTTCTTCATCGTATATATCAAGTTTTGCAAGACCTTCTCTGTACTTGGTTATCCCCACTGGGACAACTGCTGCAGAATTAATTGATGGATAAAGTTTTGATAAATCATCAATTGTTCGCTTAAGTTCATCTCCATCATTTACACCTGGGACCAGAACAATCTGGCAATTCATCTCCAGATTTGCCTTGTGAAAACTCTTTAAGATCTCGTATATTTTCCCTGCCTTCTTATTCTTTAGCATTTTGACCCTAAGTTCAGGGTTCGTGGTATGAACAGAAACATTTATTGGGCTTAGTCTATATTGTATTATCCTATCAATATCATCCTGACTCATATTGGTTAATGTTATGAAATTCCCCTGAAGAAAAGACAACCTTGAGTCATCATCCTTGAAGTATAAAGTGTCTCTCATATTTGGAGGAAGTTGATCTATAAAGCAAAACATGCATTTGTTTTGACAACTTTTGGCTTTATCAATCAAAGGATTGGTAAATATGATGCCTAGATCTTCACTTAGATCCTTTTCTATTTCCAACTCCCAAATTTCTCCATTGTCCTTTTGTATAACCACATCCAGGTACTCATCTGAAATAAGATACTTATAGTCTATAACATCCTTAACTGGAGTATCATTGATGCTAACTAAAATATCACCAGGATCTACACCTAGTTCATCGGCTATACTTCCCAGTACAACATCCTCTATGATATTTCTTGACTCCTTAATATTTGTAATTTCCATACTTACCACCAATCCTAAACCTAATATAAAATATGTAAGCCTACAGAATTCTGTAGGCTATCATCTGAATTAATAAAGTGGGAATTTATCACAAAGAGAGTATACTCCTTGTCTTACAGCCTCTTTATCACTATCTTGATCTAATGCCAATGCCATTAACTTGGCAATTTCCTTCATTTCTTCTTCCTTGAAGCCTCTTGTAGTCATAGCAGCAGTACCTATTCTTACACCACTTGTCACAAATGGGCTTTCAGGATCATAAGGAATGGTATTCTTGTTTGTTGCCATTCCAACATCATTAAGCATAGCCTCTGCAACCTTACCTGTCAAGCCTTTATTTCTAACATCAATTAGTATTAAGTGATTGTCAGTTCCACCTGATACCAATCTAAAGCCTTCCTCCATCAATCCTTCAGCAAGAGCTTTGCTATTACTAACTACTTGTCTTTGATATTCTTTAAACTCTTCAGACAATGCCTCTCCAAAAGCAACTGCCTTTGCAGCTATAACATGCATTAATGGTCCACCTTGAATACCTGGGAATATTGCCTTGTCTATCTTCTTCGCGTATTCTTCCTTACAAAGGATAGCCCCCCCTCTAGGACCTCTTAATGTCTTATGAGTTGTAGTAGTAACAAAGTCAGCATATGGTACTGGATTCTGATGTAGACCAGCAGCTACTAGCCCTGCAATATGAGCCATATCAACCATTAAGTATGCTCCAACTTCATCTGCAATTTCCCTAAACTTACTAAAGTCTATTTCTCTTGGATAAGCACTTGCACCAGCAACTATCATCTTTGGTTTTTCTCTAACTGCAATTTCTCTTACCATTTCATAGTCAATGGTTTCAGTTTCCTTATCAACTCCATAGTCTACAAAGTTGTAATAAACACCTGAAATATTAACTGGGCTACCATGGGTTAAGTGGCCTCCTTGGGATAGATTCATTCCGAGGACCTTATCTCCAGGACTTAAAAATGCGAAATATACTCCAAGATTTGCATTGGACCCTGAATGTGGTTGCACATTAGCATGGTCTGCTCCAAAAAGCTCCTTTAATCTATCGATTGCAAGATTTTCAACTTGGTCAACAACCTCACATCCACCATAGTACCTCTTTGCTGGATAACCTTCAGCATATTTGTTTGTCAACTGGCTACCCATTGCTTCCATTACTGCCTCGGTTACAAAATTCTCTGACGCAATAAGTTCAATATGCTTATTCTGTCTTGCAATTTCATCATTTACTATACTCATTACCTTTGGATCCGCTTTTGCTAGGTTTTTAAAATCCATATCAAAGCTCCTTTCATATTTTTGTAATATTTTGTGCATACTTAAACTAAGACTTCATTTAGTAGTAAATGAAAGTCTTAGAATTTAACTAAATTTAGTTAGACCTAATTTTGCTTGGTGTACTTAAGCATAATTTCTATTAGCTTATCCAGGTCCTCCTCTTTACTATCTGGGTTTTCCACTAGGCAGTTTTTCATGTAGTTCTCCAGTATTAAACCTCCTACATTATTTAAAGCACTTCTAGCAGCAGAAATCTGGACTAGAATATCTCCACAAAATTTATCCTCATCCACCATCTTTTGTATACCCTTAATTTGACCTTCTACTCTTCTTAATCTTACAATAATAGAGTCCTTATCTGCCAAGATCAACCCTCCCTAAAGTTTTCTTGTCATTACTATAACACTTTCATCCTTCTTAGCAAAGCGTTTATCAATTATTCTAACAACTCCATATGAAACTAGAAGGAACAAAATCCCAACTCCAAAGCTCATAAGCTCTCCATTTGCAACATCCATATCCTTAAATAGCATGGTTCCTGTTATTATTCCTATAATTAGGAAAGCAAATGGTATCATATAGACTATTGTTATATACTTCATTACATTCTTTGGTACTGCTCTTAGTTCAACATAATCTCCTGGTTTTGCATCTATATTATTCTTTAATGTCACAAAATGTGGTTTTACTTCGCAAGAACTTGCGCATCCTTTACAACTGCCTCATCCAGAAGTTCTCTTAACTTCCAACTCGACCTTGTTATTATCCACATTTCTAATAACATATCCTATTTGATCCATTGAAAATCCTCCTATTTAATTAAATCCTTTATCACCTCAGAGGCAATAATCAGTCCAACAACTGAAGGAACAAATGCTACACTTCCCGGTACTGCCTTACGTCTATCCTTATCTCCAAGGTTTACATCCAAGGGAGTTTCTTCAGAGTATACAACCTTTAGAGAATCTACATTTCTCTTCCTTAGCTCAGTTCTCATAACTCTAGCTAGAGGACATACTTTAGTGTCATAGATGTCTTTAACTTTAAATTCTGTAGGGTTTAGTTTATTCCCTGCACCCATGGAACTTATTATAGGTATACCCATTTTAATTGTGTTTGTAACCAGATCAATTTTAGCAGAAACCATATCAATGGCATCCACCACATATGAGTAATCACTACTTAGCAGAAGATCCCTTGTTTCATCGCAATATTTTTCCTTGAAAGTTCTTACCTTCAACTGGGGATTGATTTCAATTAGTCTTTCCTTCATCACATCTACCTTTGCCAATCCAATTGTTTTGGAAGTGGCATGGATTTGTCTGTTTATGTTGGTGATATCTATTATATCATAATCTATGAGAATTAGTTCTCCAATTCCCGTTCTAGCCAATGCTTCTGCAGCAAAAGAACCTACACCACCAACTCCGAATATGGCAACTTTTGAATTTTTCAGCTTATCCATACCCTCATTTCCCAATAGGTAGCTGGATCTTTCAAAGTACTTATTCATTTTCTACCTCAACCTTAATATGCACTTCCTCCAATTGCTTGGTAGGTACATTTGTTGGAGCATTGGTCATTAGACAAGTGGCAGATTGAGTCTTTGGAAAAGCTATAACATCCCTGATGTTAGATGAATTAGAGAATGTCATTATTAGTCTATCAAGACCAAATGCAATTCCTCCATGGGGTGGTGTTCCATATTTGAAAGCTTCCAGTAAGAAGCCAAACTTATCATTTGCCTCTTCTTCACTAAATCCAAGAGCCTTGAACATTTTACTTTGTAATTTAGAGTTATTTATTCTAATACTGCCTCCGCCCATCTCATCTCCATTTATTACAAGGTCATAAGCCTTTGCCCTTACCTTATCAGGATTGGTCTCAAGCATATCAATATCCTCTTCCACAGGATGGGTAAATGGGTGATGCTTAGCTACGTATCTATCCTCTTCATCATCGTATTCAAATAATGGGAATTCAGTTATCCATAGTATTTCATAATGATCTTCCCTGATCAATCCCATTCTCTTTGCAACTTCGTTTCTCAAGTTTCCTAAACTATCATGAGTCACACTTTCACTATCTGCAACAAATACCAGTAGGTCACCTTTCTCCCCTTGACAAAGGGAGATTATCGAATTAAGTTCATCTTCAGAAAAGAACTTGGCTATTGGTGAAGTTATTCCCTCTTCAGTGATCTTTATCCATGCAAGACCCTTAGCCTTGTATGTTTTCACATGTTCCTCCAAGGCTGAAATATCTTTCCTTGTGAATACCTCACCACCCTTGATGTTTATTCCCTTAACAACACCGCCATTTTCAACTGTATCACTAAATACCTTAAATCCACAGCCTCTAACATTATCAGATAAATCCACCAATTCTAATCCAAATCTTAGATCTGGTTTGTCAACTCCATATCTTGACATAGCTTCTTTATATGGCATCCTCTTAATTGGTAGTTGTATATCTATTCCCTTTATTTCCTTAAATAATTTCTGAACTAGTTTTTCATTCATGCTCAATACATCTTCCACATCAACAAAGCTCATTTCCACGTCTATTTGAGTAAACTCTGGTTGTCTGTTGGCTCTTAGGTCCTCATCTCTGAAACACTTTGTAATCTGATAATACCTATCCATTCCTGATACCATCAACAACTGCTTTAACAACTGAGGTGACTGTGGTAGTGCGTAGAATAGTCCTGGATTGACCCTGCTAGGTACTAAATAGTCTCTTGCACCTTCTGGGGTAGGTTTAGTTAACATAGGAGTTTCAACCTCCACAAAACTATTCTCATAAAAGAAGTCTCTCACCACTTTAGAAACCTTAGCTCTTAGCTTCAGATTATCCTGCATAAATGGTTTTCTTAGATCCAGATATCTATACTTAAGTCTCATGGATTCACTAACATTATCATCGTCTTTTATATATATTGGGGGAGTTTCAGCCTCATCAAGTATCTTAATTTCACTGGCTAATACCTCAACCTCACCTGTAGGTATATTCAGATTCTTGGATTGTCTTTCCCTTACCATTCCCTTAACTGCAACAACGTATTCCGATCTTACTGTTTCAGCTTTTGCCATTACCTCAGTAGGGACAGTGTCATCAAATACTATCTGTGAAATTCCTGTTGTATCTCTTAAGTCAATGAATAATAATCCACCAAGATTTCTTTCTCTTTGGACCCAACCCATAAGAACTATTTCTTTTCCCACATCCTGCATACCAAGATGACCACACATATTGGTTCTTCTTAAACTACCCATTCTTTCTCCCATTTTAATACCTCCTAAAAATTATAAAACCCCTCATCTCTGATATTCAGGGACGAGAGGCAATCTCGCGGTACCACCCTAATTAGGTAAACCTCACTTAAATTCTAACGTTTCTCACGAGTGGCAATGCCACTGACTCAAAGGTGTCTTCCAAAATCCCCATCATCTATTCTCACCTGCCATAGACTCTCTTTAGATGGTTAAATCTGTACTCTTCCTTATCTTCATCTTATATTTTATTGTGTCTATTATATGATATTTAAAGCAATTGTGTCAATATAAAGTAGTCTTAGAAACATTAAGATCAGAAGGTTTTTTCAATACTTTTTATGTTTTTCTCCTTTTCTAGGATAAGTTCATCTACTCTGCTTAGATACTCGTGAATATCTCTGAAATTGGATAATCTAGTTAGCTTATCAAGATTTCTGTTGTAGAATTTTGATACCCCTCCCATACCCACTGCTATTATGGTTTCTTTTTCTTCCATGATAGATATATTATATAGACAAGGATTGTCATCTTTACAATAACCCACATTCTCAAAGTTGCCCAGAATCTGCTTTTGTCTGTAAAGATAATATGGGTGAAGATTCATGGAATTTGTGAATTTGGAACACTCTTCTAACATAAGTTCCAATTCCTTTGAATCCCTGATACAATAATTATCCTTTTCCTGGATGAACTTAGACCCCTTCTTAATGGCCAGTGTATGAATTGTAAGATTATCTGGATCTAGTTCTCCTATCTTATCCAGGGTATATCTTAACTCATGAATACCTTCATCAGGAAGTCCAAGGATAAGATCCATATTCACAATTGGTATGCCAATCTCCTTTGCCATAATATAAGTATGGGTAATATCCTTTGAGCTATGCTGTCTTCCTATGACTTTTAGTGTCTTATCATTCATGCTCTGTGGATTAATACTGATTCTTTGGATATCATAATTTTTAAATAGCTTAAGGTAATCATAATCTATTGTATCCGGTCTTCCAGCTTCGATGGTAAATTCCTTTATATCCTCAAAATTATCCTTAACCAGTAGTATAAGTTCCTCCATCTGATCTATGTTAATACTGGTGGGAGTTCCTCCACCAATATATACGGTATTTATTTCCCAATTCTTCATCATGTTTCTTATGGCTAATACTTCCTTCTTTACCTTACTTAGATAATCATCCACTAGATTCTTGTATTTATTCATTGTCAATGTTGGAAAAGAACAATAGATACATCTTGTCGGACAAAAGGGTATACTTATATAAAGGCTGTAACTGTTCTTTCTTAATGATTCCAGAATTGGTTTTTGTCTGTTGGATACCTTTATCATTAAGTCTGCCTTTTCATTGCTTATCAAGTAATCTTTGGTTAAAATGCTTTTTATATTATTTTCAGTTAAACCTTTTAAATGAAGATCCTCAACAATTTTTACAGGTCTAATCCCAGTTAATATTCCCCAAGGAAGTCTGTAATTTACATCTCTGGACAGCAAAAAAAACAAGCCCTTTTTTAAGGCAGTTTTTTTAGTGGCTTTACTATCCCTATGAATATTTATAGCATCTATTGATATTACTTCTCTATCCTTAAGGTATGAATCTCTGT
>JAUWAD010000015.1 GCA_030602225.1 Bacillota bacterium
GATTTTGAGTCCAGTACGTCTGCCAATTCCATCACTTCGGCTAATTCAGCTACGAAATATATATTAGCACATTAACTTTTAAAAATCAACATTTATTTAACAGAACCATTAACTCATTACAAGGAAGTGTTTATTTTAAAGCTGAATTAAGGTATACTATTAAGGTAAAGAATGGAGGGTTAGGTATGAGTGGAAAATTACTAATGATCATTGATGGAAGTTCTCTTGTGCATAGAGCCTTTTACGCGCTTCCATTATTATCCAATAAAAGTGGAGTTTATACCAATGCCGTATATGGTTTTTTAAATATGTTATACAAAATAAGATATGAATATAATCCTACAAATATCTGTGTTGCTTTTGATAGAAAGGGTCCTACCTTTAGACATGAGGAGTATAAGGAGTACAAGGGAACGCGAGATAAGACACCATCAGAATTATCCCAGCAATTCCCATATATTAAGGAAGCATTAGCAAACTTAGGTATTAAAACAGTTGATTTGGAAAAATATGAGGCTGATGACATTGCTGGCACTCTTGCAAGAGAAGGGGAGAAGAAGGAATATGATGTCTTATTAGTAACTGGTGATAAGGACTATTTTCAATTGGCCACTGATAGTGTAAAGATTTTACTGACTAGGAAAGGTGTCAGTGAAATGGAGATTTATGATAAGAATAGAATAATTGAAGAGTATGAAGTGGAGCCCAGAGCTTTTATTGACATCAAAGGTCTAATGGGAGATAGTTCCGATAATATCCCAGGGATACCAGGGGTAGGAGAAAAAACAGCCCTTAAGCTAATAAAGGAGTTTGAGAACCTGGAAGGCATATATGCTAATATCAACAAAGTCTCAGGAAATAAGCTTAAAGAGAAATTAAGTGAAAACAAGGAGATGGCTTTTTTAAGTAGAAGGTTAGGGGAGATAATTACTGAAGTCCCATTGGATTTTTCTGTGGAGGATCTGGAAGTGGTAGAAGAAGATAAGGATAGATTACTGGAGTTATATCAGAATCTTGATCTTAAATCCTTAATAAGTAGATTGGGGGATTTTGTAGAACCTAAAAATGAAGATTTGAAACAATATATGATAACTGAAGTAATGAGCAATGATGATTTAGTTTCCATAAAGGAGAAAATTAAGGAAAAGGGTAGTTTGTTTTTTAAGATTCTAACAGATGATGACTATATCCTGACTGATCCAATATACTTTGGATTGAGTGTGGATGGAGTTGAGACTAGCATTATTGACATGAGGAATAAGGAGTTGGATATTGAAATTTTAAAACCAATCTTTGAAGATGGCAGAATTAATAAGTTTGGGTGGGACATAAAATCTGATGTGGTAAAGTTAATTCAAAGAGGTTGGGATGTTAATTCAGTAACCTTTGATGCATCCATTGCTGAGTATATAATCGACCCATCTCAAAGCAATCTATCAATAAATAGGATTTCTGAAGGTCATGGTCTAGAAAATGGATTAGATTTTGAGGAATTACTTGGTAGGGGTAAGAAAAAGCTATTAGTTTCCCAAGTTGATAAGGATAAGATATTCCAGTATATAGGGTATATTATATCTTCTGTAAACAAACTAAAGCCCATCATGTTGGAAATAATTAATGAAAGAAACATGAATAATTTATTTGTTGAAGTTGAAATGCCCCTGATGAAGGTATTGGCAGATATGGAAGTTTTAGGTGTTGGGGTAGATAAGAATGAATTGGTTAAGCTAGGAGATGAGTTTCAGAGGGAAATTGAGGATTTGATAAGTGGTATCTATGCACTTGCAGGTAATGAGTTTAATATAAATTCTACAAAACAATTGGGAGATGTACTATTTGATACATTGGGATTACCTGTGATAAAAAAGACAAAAACTGGATATTCCACTGATGTGGAGGTTCTGGAGGCTTTAAAGGATAAACACCCAATAATAAGCAAGATAATTAGATACAGGCAGATTGTAAAGCTTAAATCAACATATATAGAGGGTCTTCAACCTATGATAAATCCTAAAACTGGGAGAATACATTCAAAGTTCAATCAGACTGTTACTTCCACTGGAAGAATTTCCAGCACTGATCCAAACCTCCAAAATATTCCTATAAGAACTGAGGATGGGAGAAAGATCAGAAAAGCATTCATAGCTGAAAAACCAGATTTTGTTTTTCTTGATGGCGACTATTCACAGATCGAGTTGAGATTGTTAGCTCACATATCGAAGGATCCGAAAATGTTAGAAGCTTTTAATAATGAGGAAGATATACACACTAAAACAGCAGCAGAGGTATTTCATATTCCAAGGGGAGAGATTACTCCAGATTTAAGATATAAGGCTAAGGCTGTTAATTTCAGTATAATTTATGGCATATCAGATTTTAGCTTATCAATTGATTTGGGAATTACCAGAAAAGAAGCTAGAGAGTATATAGACAATTATTTTGAGAACTACAAACTGGTTAAGGAGTATATGGATACATCAGTTGCATCAGGCAAAGAAAAAGGTTTTGTTGAAACATTGTTAAATAGAAGAAGATATATACCTGAACTAGAGTCAAAAAACTTTAACATCAGATCCTTCGGAGAAAGAGTAGCCATGAATATGCCAATTCAGGGCAGTGCTGCCGATATTATCAAGTTGGCCATGGTTAAGGTATATAATAATCTAAAAAGTGAAGGATTTAAATCTAGGCTTATTCTTACTATCCATGATGAATTAATAATTGAAGCACATGTTTCTGAAGTTGAAAAAGTTAAGAAATTGATGAAGGAAACAATGGAGAAGGCTATTAAATTAGATGTTCCTCTTAAGGTTGATGTCATGGAAGGAGATAGCTGGTATGATACCAAATAGAGGGATTATAATAGGTATAACCGGAGGTATAGCAACTGGGAAATCCACAGTGAGCAGGATTTTAAATGAATATGGTTTTATTGTCATTGATAGTGATAAAATAGCTAGAGAAGTTGTTAGAAAAGGGAGCAAAGGATTAGAAATGATAGTTCACTATTTTGGTGAGGATATACTAAGCAAAGGTGGAACTTTAGATAGGAAAAAGCTTGGAAATTTAATATTTAGAGATTCTGAAAAAAGAACTATACTAAATCAAATTCTCCATCCACTTATTGCAAAGAAGATAAACCAAGTGGTAAAGGAAAACATTGGTAATAATAATGTTATATTTATTGATGTCCCTTTACTTTTTGAGGAGAGAAAGAACCTGGAGGATTCAGGTTTATCCTTTGATGAAGTCTGGCTTGTTTATGCCAATGAGAAATTGCAACTGCAAAGACTGATGGAAAGGGATAATATATCTAGGGAAGAAGCTATCTTAAAGATCGAATCTCAATTAGGTATTGAAGAAAAAAGAAACTTAAGCGATGTTGTTATTGACAATGAAGGAAGTATAAGTGATTTAACAAGAAGGATTGAAGAGTTAACTTTAAAATATAGATAGTGGTGAAATATGAAGAGTTTTTTATTGATTTTTCTTATTGTTGCAGTTATTTTTGCATCTTTTTATGTTGGAATTTCAGTACTCTATCCTTTAGGATATAAAGGTATAGTATTGGAAAATGCAGAGCGAAATAATCTAGATGCAGAGTTGATTTTTGCAGTAATAAAAACCGAAAGTAATTTTACAGTTGATGCCATTTCTAATAAAGGAGCCAAGGGACTTATGCAGATAAGTGACAGCACAGGGAAATGGGGGAGTGAAGTTTTAAATATTAGTAACTACAATGCTGAAATGTTATATGATCCAGAGATTAATATATCCATTGGTTCATGGTACTTAAAGCTTCTTATTGACCAGTATAAGGATGTTGACACAGCGTTGGCAGCTTATAATGCAGGGAGTGGGAATGTTAGCAGGTGGCTTTCAGATAGTAGCTACAGCATTGATGGGGTATCACTTAATGATATTCCCTTTCCAGAAACCCATAGCTATGTTAAGAAAGTAAATAACAACTTGAATGTTTACTCAAGGTTCTATGGGGATAGGATTCATAGTGATGAGGATCTTATTTTTGAAAGACCAATTTTTCTAATAAGAACTTGGCTAATGAACATAAGAAATAATAGGTAGGATGATGATATTGAATAATAAAAAAATAATTTTTATATTGATGATAATGATAATTACTGTCCTAATTGTTGGTTGTGAAATTGGTGGAGCATCTTCAAATGAGGATGGTGATTTGCCTAAGTTGGACTATGTGATAATGGTTAATAGTGATATCTCTTTGCCTTTAACTAATTTCAACACTTTAAATCCCATATATTCAGATAATTTTTATTACTATCATTTCAGTAAGCTTGTTTTTGAAAGCTTATTCACTTATGATGAAAACTTCAGAATTAAGCCTCAATTAGCTTATGATTGGAATATAAGTGAAAATGGCAGAAGTATAATCATTACACTTAAGGATGATGTCTACTGGCATGATGGAAAAAACCTGACATCCGATGATGTTATATATACCATTAACACCTTGAAGAGAGCGGGGAATAATAGTATTTATTATAAGGTACTGGCCAGTGTAACATCCAACGTTGCGGATATCAATTTAATCTCAGCAAAAAAGATAGATGATTATTCATTGGAAATACTTGTGAATAAGGATATTAACTTTGCATTGGATATTCTCACATTTCCTATAATTTCCTCTACTTTAGGTGATGGTGGACTTGCTATTGACAATTATAAGGTTATTGGAACCGGTCCATACAAATTCATTGAATATATAAAGTTTAAGGAAATTAAGTTGGAGGCCTATGATCAGTACAGAGAAGGTGAACCTGAAATCAAATATATTTCAGGGAAGATCTTCGAGGATGAAAAATTAATACTGACAGCTTTTGAAACCGGAAAATTAAGTGTTTCTGGTAGCATTGGTGTGGATTGGGATAAGTATGTACACAATCCAAGGGTGGATATAAAAGAGTATGTAACTGCTGATTATGATGCTATAGCCTTTAACCATGACAATCCATATTTCCAAGGGGATAATGGAACAATACTTAAAAAAAGTATAATGTATGCTTTGGATCGGCAAGAAATGATTTCAAAGATTTATCTTGGCCATGGGACACAAACGGATACTCCCCTTCACCCAGATCATTATTTAACATCACCTGAATCAAATCTTTATGGTTTCATCCCCCAAAGATCCAGGGAATTGATGGATACAATGATCTTCACTGAAGAAGATCCATTGAAAAGTGAGGATTATGAGAATATTCGACTAAGGTTGTTGGTTAATCCAAATAATCAGTACAGAGTTAAAGTGGCAGAAGCAATAAAATTTGGGTTGGATGGCATAGGTATTGGAATAGACATTGATAAGGCTAATGGTACTGATTCTAGCTCCTATTTAGCCAAGTTGACAACCGGTGATTTTGATATGGCAATTGTAAGCTGGAAACAGTCTGTTTTACCAATATTTGACTATTTATTCTTTCAGGAAAATATTGGAACAACTAATATAGGAAGATTTGTTGATGAGGACTTTGAAAGTATCATAACACAGACTAAGGTATATAGTAATGAACAGGATAAATTGGAAATCTTTAAAGACCTACAGATAAGCTTCGCTGAAAAATTACCTTATGGAATTCTCATGTATAGAAATAGAGCTCTTTTAATTGACTCTAACATCAAGGGTGACCTAAGTCCTAATTTCTTCAATCTCTATGATGGACTTAACAAATGTTATCTAATAATGCGAACAGATTAAGTTGAAAATATTTAGGAAAAATATTATAATTAAGTATATTTCATTCTTTATGGATTGGAACCTTCCAATCCATTCTAATTGCGAGTGTGCTGGAATAGGCAGACAGGCATGTTTGAGGGGCATGTGCCAGAATTGGCGTATGGGTTCAAGTCCCATCACTCGCACCATTTATCTCCCAAAAAACAAGTAATATTATACCCCCATATTTATATACATTAACATCAATAGATGTTATAATATATTTTAGAATGGCAATTTGCGGGTATTTTGCACCTTGAATTGCTAAAATTATATCAAGTAAAGAGGTGGAATAAGAATGAACCAAGGAAAGTTGACTTTCAAGGGTGGAGTACATGTTCCCGAATATAAGGAGCTGACGGAAAAGAAGTCAATCGAAGTTGCTGAAAGTCCTCAATTTGCTTACATACCATTACACCAGCATATAGGAGCACCGTGTGATCCTATAGTAAATGTTGGAGATAGAGTTAAAATCGGACAAAAAATTGGGGAATCTGGAGCATTTGTTTCTGGTAGCGTACATGCTAGTATTGCTGGTACAGTGAAGGAAATAAAGATGATGTTTACTCCTACAGGAACTAAAACTAAGTGTATCGTAATTGAAAACGATGGCACTGACGAAATGGATGATTCTTTAAAAGCTAAGGATTTGGAAACCTTAACTGGAGAAGAGATACTTGCTATTATAAAGGAAGCAGGTATTACAGGAATGGGAGGAGCAAGCTTCCCAGCTCATGTAAAGTTTGCACCACCAAAAGATAAACCAATAGATACGGTTATTATCAATGGTGCAGAGTGTGAACCATACCTAACTGCAGACCACAGAGTGATGTTAGAGTATGCTGAGCTAATAGTTGTGGGAACAAAAGCTATTAAAAAGGCTTTGAATGTTGAAAATGTTTATATCGCTACAGAAAACAACAAAATGGACGCAGTGGAAGCTCTAAAGGCTGTAATTAAGCCAGAGGACAAGATCGAAGTTGTAGCATTAAAGACTAAATACCCTCAAGGGGATGAAAAAAGAGTAATTAATGCCATAACTGGAAGAGAAGTACCTTCAGGTGGACTTCCAATGGATGTTGGATGTGTAGTTTCAAATATTTCCACAGCGAAAGCAATAGGAGATGCAGTAGTAAGTGGCAAACCACTATATGAGAGAGTAGTTACTGTAACAGGTAGAGGAATTGCTGAACCAAAGAATTTGCTTGTGAGAATGGGTACGCCTATTGGTGATCTAATTAAACAATGTGGTGGATTTAGCAAGAAACCTGGAAAGATAATATCTGGTGGACCTATGATGGGTTTTGCTCAGTTTAATCTTGAAGCTCCAATAATAAAGGGATCAGGTGGATTATTAATATTCCCTGAAGAAGAAGTTAAGGAAGAAGTGGTACTACCATGTATTAAATGTGGTAAGTGTCTTCAAGTATGCCCTGTAAGACTTCAACCATTGTATATAAGTGCTTATGCCCTTAAGAATAATGTAGAAAAAGCAGAAGGATACAATGCAATGGATTGTGTGGAATGTGGAGCATGTTCTTTCATTTGTCCAGCTAAGAGACCTCTTGCTGAGTCAATAAAGAACATTAAAAAAGAAATTATTGCAAAGAGAAAAAAATCATAAGTTAGGAGGATGTTGAATGGATGGAAAAGTAATAGATCCAACCAAAAACGACCCTGTCGTTTTAGATGATATGTTGATCGTATCACAATCACCTCACATTAGATCTGATGAATCAGTGCAGAGAACCATGTTCGATGTAATTATCGCTTTAGTACCTGCCATGATTGGAAGTATTTACTTCTTTGGATTTGATGCTGTTAGATTGTTATTAGTAACTATAGTTGCCGCAATCGCTTTTGAAGCTGGAACTCAGAAATTATTAAAGAAACCATTAAGAATAATGGATTTAAGTGCAGTAGTAACAGGAATATTGCTAGCCCTGAACTTGCCAGCTGGAACACCATGGTGGGTTGCAGTATTTGGAGCAGGATTTGCAATTATAATTGTAAAAGAATTATTTGGTGGTATTGGTCAAAACTTTATGAACCCTGCACTGGGAGCTAGAGCAGCACTTGTTGCTTCATGGCCAAGAATCATGACAGCTTATGTTACTCCAGATGGAGTAAGTGCAGCAACACCATTACAAATATTAAAGTCAGGAAGTGGAAATCTTCCAGCCATAGAAAGAATGGTATTTGGAGACATCGGAGGGGTAATTGGAGAGACTTCAGCAATTCTGCTTTTAATTGGAGGATTATACCTTATTATTAGAGGAGTAATTGATTGGAAGACCCCAGCTATTTACATAGGTACAACAGCAGCATTGTTATTAGTGCTTGGTGTTGATTCAAGCAATTTATTATATCACATACTTGGCGGTGGATTAATTCTTGGAGCATTCTTTATGGCTACTGACTATTCATCATCACCAGTAACTCCAATGGGTAAAATAATATTTGCTGTGGGCTGTGGTTTGTTAACCGCGTTGATAAGAGTTAAAGGTGGCTTGCCAGAAGGTGTCACTTACTCAATATTAATAATGAATGTTGCCACTCCATTAATCGAAAGATTAACAAGACCAAAAGTGTTTGGGGAGGTAAAATAGATGAATGAGACTATAAAATTAGGTTTAGTATTATTATTGGTTACCGCAGTTGCAGGTGGCGTTTTAGCTGGTGTTAACTCATTGACAGCACCTGTTATTGCAGAAAGAGAAAATCAGGAAAAATTCGCATCACTTTTGGAAATATTCACAGATGCCAATGAATTTATAGAATTTGAAGGAAGTGATTTAGCTAATATTCAATCTTCATATCCAAGTGTAGTGAGTATTACTGAGTTAAAGGATGAAGGTGCAGATCTTGGGTATGCCATAACCACAAGGACTGGTGGTTATGCTGGAGATGTTACTACTTTGGTTGGTATTAATACTGATGGAACAATAGCAGGAATAAAGGTTCTTGTAATGACAGAAACAGCAGGTTTAGGATCTAGAATTGTTGATGATCCAGCATTTGCTGCATCCTTTGCAGGAAAGGGAGCAGGTGGTAGTGTAACTCCTGCTGGAGCAGGTGCAGGAGATAATGAAGTTATGATGCTATCTGGTGCAACTGTTTCAACTAATGCTGTTGTCAAGGGTGTTAATGATGCTTTAAGTGCATTCTCTAATAGCCTTGCTAATTAGAAAGGGAGGTGTGGTCATTGAAAATTTCGACATTATTCAAGAATGGAATTATTAAAGAAAATCCAGTTCTGGTTCAGTTGATTGGAATATGTTCCGTACTTGCCATTACTAACACTGTTGAAAACAGTCTTGGCATGTCAGCTGCAGTAATTGCAGTATTAACATTATCAAATATAGTTATATCTCTAATGAGAAAATTTATTCCAGCAAAAATCAGAATTCCAATATTTATTGTAGTTATAGCAACATTCGTAACAATGGTACAAATGTTCATGAATGCTTATGCTCAGCCACTTTATAAGTCACTGGGTATATTTATACCACTGATAGTTGTAAACTGTTTGATTCTTGCTAGAGCAGAATCATTTGCTTCTAAGAATGGAGTCTTTGTTTCAGCAATGGATGGTATAGCAATGGGTCTTGGGTATTCAGTAGCTGTTGTGGCATTGGGAACTGTAAGAGAGATACTTGGTTCAGGATCATTCCTAGGAATGAGTTTGTTTGGAGAGAGCTTCCAACCAATATCACTATTTGTTGCACCAGCAGGAGCATTTATAGTTTTAGGTTTACTTATTGGGCTGTTCAATGCCTTTGTTAAGAAAAGAATTACAGACTAAGAGAAGGGGGTTAAGAAATGAGTTTATTCGCCATAATGATTTCAAGTATATTGGTTAATAACTACGTATTTGCTAGATTCTTAGGAATTTGTCCCTTCCTTGGTGTTTCAAACAAAATGGAGACAGCCACAGGAATGGGTATTGCAGTTACATTCGTAACTACATTAGCTTCAGTTATAACTTATATTATTCAACATGCTATTCTTAATAATTTAGGATTACAGTACTTACAAACAATCGTATTTATATTAGTAATTGCATCTTTGGTTCAGTTCGTTGAGCTTGCACTAAAGAAAATTAGCCCTGGATTATACAGTGCAATGGGAGTATACCTTCCACTTATAACAACTAACTGTATGGTTCTTGGAGTTGCAATACTAAATATTCAAGAAGGTTTTAATTTAATTCAAACAACTACAAATGCAGTGGGAGCATCATTAGGATTCTTTCTTGCACTTGTTCTAATAGCTGCTTTAAGAGAAAAGATGGATATTGCAGATATCCCTGAGTCTCTTGCAGGTTTCCCTATCACTTTGATCGCTGCTGGTTTAATGTCCATCGCCTTTGCCGGCTTTGCTGGACTAGTATAGGAGGTGGGACAGATGAGTGCTATATTAAATCCCGTTGTAGTATTAGGGGGACTTGGATTACTATTTGGTGTCCTACTATCCATAGCTTCAAAGGTATTTGCAGTATATGTTGATCCAAAGGTAGAAGAAATACTTAATGCTCTTCCAGGAGCAAACTGTGGAGCTTGTGGTTTCCCAGGATGTGCCGGACTAGCTGGAGCTCTTGCAGATGGTAAAGCTCCCACTAATGCCTGTACAATAGGTGGACAGAAGGTAGCTAATCATGTTGCTGAAATTCTTGGAGTAAATGCTGCTACATTTGATAAGAAAGTTGCAGTTGTACTATGCCAAGGAGATTGTGACAAAGCTAAGGATAAATATAAATATCATGGAATCAAGGATTGTAGAATACAGACCACCTTAGCAGGAGGACAAAAAGAATGTTCATATGGCTGTGTAGGTTGTGGAAGCTGTTTTGATGTGTGTGAGTTTAATGCAATAAGAATGATAAATGGCATCGCTGTTGTTAATGCTGAGAACTGTACAGCGTGTAACAAATGTGTTGAAATTTGTCCTAAGAATATTATTGAATTAGTACCTTATGAAAGTCATGCAGTGGTTAAGTGTATGAGCAAGGATCCAGGTAAGCTTGTGAGAAGCTATTGCTCAGTAGGATGCATAGGTTGTCAAATATGTGTTAAGAATTGTCCTACAGATGCATTTAGTTTTGAGAATAACTTAGCTAGAATTAATTATGATAAATGTATAAATTGTATGGTATGTGTGGAGAAGTGTCCAACAAATGCCATAGATAACACATCTATTATAAGCGAGGAATTTGCAAAGCGTTTTGCTAGTTAAAATAGAGCCCATATGGGCTCTATTTTTAAGTTTATTGTAACTTGTAAATGGAAATCAATAATGATAAACTATACTGTGTGGTATTTTGACCAAGGATAGGGTGAGTATTATGACTAAGGGAGATAAGTTCTTAATAGGGTTAATCATATTGATTAGTATCAGTTCATTTGCTTATATAAATCGATATGCTTTTGCTGATGTGGACAAATATATCAGTGTCCAGGTTAATGGAGTTGAGATTAAGAAAATACTATATGATCCCCAACTAATCGGTCACACTATTCCTGTTCAGACAGAGTTTGGTTATAATTTAATTGAGCTTGGAGATGAAAGAGTAAGAGTAATTGAAGCTGACTGCCCTGATAAGATCGATGTTAAGCAAGGTCATATCCATAGGGTGGGAGAGACAATAGTATGTCTGCCTAACAAATTGGTAATTGAGATTAAAGGGGAAATAAAGGATTCAGATGTTGATATAATAAGCTATTAAAGTGGGGTTTTTATGCGTAAAACAAATAAAATGATCTTTATATCACTTCTAGTTTCTGTGGGACTGGCTTTAAGTGTGATTGAATCAGCCATCCCTTTGCCAATAGCACTACCAGGAGCAAAGCTTGGACTATCAAATATGGTTGTAATGGTAACATTGGTTGTTTTCGGTTTCAAGGAAGGTATAAAGGTTGCAATGTTAAAGAGTACAATCCTGATGCTAGTAACAGGAAGTATTACCTCTTTCTTTTACAGCTTATCTGGAGCAATTTTAAGTTGTGTAGTAATGTATATATTCTATAGGTATTTTTCAAAGATATTTAGTCTTATTGGGGTTAGTATAGCAGGTGCTGCATCACATAACTTTGCACAGGTAAGCGTAGCTGTTTTAATTCTAAATAACACTAGAATTTATTCCTATTTACCATTCCTACTATTGACTAGCTTGTTCACAGGCTATTTTGTTGGACTGTCATCTATATATATTGTAGATAATTTAAGAAAGAATTTTAGAATACTATTTCAAAAACAGGTGGTCAAATGAATAATATAATCCTGGCATCATCATCTCCAAGAAGAATCGAATTACTGAATCAAATTGGAATTAATCCAAAGGTTATTAAAAGCCAAATAGAGGAAATTGTTAGGGAGAACGAAACGCCTGAACAGTTTTCCATGAGTTTAGCATTTAGGAAAGCCTATGATGTTGCTTCAAAGCACCAACAAGGAGTATTTATTGGGGCAGATACCATAGTAGTTTTGGATAATGAGATTTTAGGAAAACCAAAGGATGAAGAAGATGCTTTCTTTATGCTTAAGAAGCTTAGCAATAAGGAGCATTATGTTATTACTGGCTTTTCAATTCTTGATCTGGCAAATGGAATAAAAGTAGTGGATTATGAAAAAACCAAAGTCATCTTTAATGAACTATCTGATGAGAGAATAGCTGCATATATAAAAACACAAGAACCATTGGATAAAGCAGCAGCTTATGGAATTCAAGGGAAGGGAGCACTTTTAGTAAATAAAATAGAAGGTTGTTA
The DNA here is from genome assembly GCA_030602225.1 of Bacillota bacterium. Classification (GTDB taxonomy): domain Bacteria; phylum Bacillota; class Clostridia; order Tissierellales; family Tissierellaceae; genus Gudongella. The sequence goes on from JAUWAD010000015.1 coordinate 12,523, forward strand.
TTTTAATGTTGTAGGATTACCTTTAAGTAAACTGGAGTATTATTTAAGAAGCTTTTTTAATATAAATACACTATAAAGGATGATGACTAAAACATGAACAAAAGCCCATCGACTTACAAAGGTTATACTATTAAGGAAATGCCAATCAGTGAAAGACCACAGGAAAAGCTTATGACACTGGGAACATCATCCCTTTCAAATGCTGAACTTATGGCAGTGATCATAAGGACAGGACAGGGTAATGATACAGCCATCGAATTATCTAGAAGGGTATTAAACAAAGATAAGAGAGGAATTGGTTACTTAGCCGATGCTTCAGTAAAAGACCTTACAGAAATCAAAGGGATAGGTGATTGTAAAGCATCACAGATATTAGCAGCAATAGAATTAGGGAAAAGAATTAAACGAATAGGCGTATTCCATAAGGTGAGAGTAACATCTCCTGATGTTATTGCCAATATGGTCATGGATGAAATGAAATTCCTTCAAAAGGAGCATTTTAATATTGTAATTCTGGATACAAAAAACCAGATAATTTCTATTGAAAATATTTCCATTGGAACACTTAATGCATCTATAGTGCACCCAAGGGATGTATATAAAGCAGCAATTCAAAAAAATGGCAATGCCATTATTCTTTTGCATAATCACCCAAGTGGTGATGTAACACCCAGCGGAGAAGACATAAACATTACAAAGAGACTTGTAGAAGCTGGAAACCTTATAGGAATAAAGGTCTTAGACCATTTGATTATAGGGAATGATGTATTTTTAAGTATGAAAGAGAAAAATTTAATGTAATTATGGAGGAAGTTTAAATGATTTTTAATGGTTTGACAAAAGACATGGGAATAGATTTGGGTACTGCAAATACTCTAGTATATATGAAGGGAAAAGGTGTTATCCTAAGAGAGCCTTCAGTAGTTGCCATAGATAGATATACAAAGCAAGTTTTGGCAGTGGGGGAAGATGCAAAAAAAATGATAGGTAGAACCCCTGGAAATATAGTTGCCATAAGGCCACTTAAGGATGGAGTCATTGCAGACTTTGATGTTACTCAAGAAATGCTTAAGTACTTTATAAGAAAGGCAACTCAGAAAAAGTCAGTATTTCAACCAAGGGTAGTGGTATGTGTACCTAGTGGAGTTACTGAGGTGGAAAAAAGAGCTGTAGAGGAAGCTACTATTCAAGCGGGAGCAAAGCATGCATTCTTAATAGAAGAGCCTATGGCAGCTGCAATTGGTGCTGGATTACCTGTTCAGGAAGCAACTGGTAGTATGGTTGTTGATATTGGTGGTGGTACAACTGAAGTTGCGGTAATTTCTCTGGGTGGAATAGTTACAAGCAAGTCCATCAGGGTGGGTGGAGATGCTCTGGATAATTATATTGTGAACTTTGTAAAAAAAGAGCATTCCCTAATGATTGGTGAAAGAACAGCTGAAGAAGTTAAGATAAAAATTGGTTCTGCAATACTGGATAATGGATTGGAAGATATGGAAATAAGGGGAAGAGATTTAGTAAGTGGTTTACCTAAGACTCTAATAATAACTTCTAAGGAAATATACGAAGCATTAAAGGAACCAGTAAATAATATTATTGATGCAATTAAATCAAATTTAGAAAAAACCCCACCAGAGCTTTCATCTGATATAATGGAACAAGGGATTGTTCTAACAGGAGGAGGAGCTTTGTTAAACGGCCTTGATGTTCTAATTACTAATGAAACGGGAATCCCTGTGATTGTAGCAGAAAATCCCCTTGACTGTGTTGCATTAGGTACAGGAAAAGCATTGGATAGCATTGATATTTTAAAGAAAACATCTTCTGATAGAAGAAGAACAAGGTAGTGATAGACAATGTATTTTTTTAAAAAGTACAAAGAGAGAATGATAGTAATTGTTATTGCTATCATTCTACTTGTAGTTATCGGGTATACAAGTGTTGAGAGGGTAAACCTTACAGGACCTGAGAGAGTAATAGGTAATATACTTTCCCCAATTGGAAAAGTGACCATGTCAGCGAAAAACAAAGTGACAGGTCTATTTGCATTTGTCGGGGATATTTTTTCTGCCATGGAAGAGAATGAGTTACTAAAGGATGAGATTACCAGATTGGAAATAGAGATAAGAGATCTTGAAAATGTAATTGGTAGGTCTGATTTCCTTAAGAATGAACAGAATTTAATCAACTCAACTGAGAATAATCTAATAAAGGCAAAGATTATAGGTAAAGAGCCTGGTAATTGGTATGATAATTTTACCATAGACAAAGGATCAAAGGATGGTATAAGCAAGGGTGATACTATTGTACAGGGCGTGGAAATTGAAAATCAGGTATATGTGGAAGCATTAATTGGTAGAGTATTGGATGTGGGAGATAACTGGGCAAAAGTTGTTTCAATAATAGATGAATGGAACAGTGTTTCATTTAAAATAATACGAACTCAAGATGGAGGAGTTATCTCTGGAAGTGTTGATAGTAGTCTTGAAGGATACCTATTTGACTACAGTGCAGATGTTATCAGCGGAGATCAACTATACACATCTGGTCTTGGAGGAGTTTATCTAAGTGACATTTATATTGGTGAAGTTAATGAGGTTATAACCAGTCAGGAAGAGCTTTCTAAGAGAATAACTGTAAAGCCAGCTATAAATTTTAAGAAATTGTACAATGTTTTTGTAATAGTAAAGTAAATGAGGGATTTAGTTGACGAATTTTTTGATAGTACTAACTATAGTAATTAATACAATATTTCAAATGACTATTCTCCCAGATTTAAGAGTGTATGGAATAGTTCCAAACACTGCCTTGGTTATTGTGGTAATTCTAGCTTTGTTAAAGGGAAGAATTTATGGAGGAATTATAGGGATAGCAATAGGGTTTGTTCAGGACATCCTATTTTCTATGGTAATTGGAGTAAATGGGTTTATCTACTTTTTCATAGGTTATTTTGCAGGTTTTGCAAGGGATTCATTTGCCAGGGACAATGTTATGAATCCAGTTATTTTTAGCATATTAGCTACTATATTTTATAACCTTTTATACTCATTATTTATGTTCTTCCTTTCTGTTGATATTACCGTTAATCAGGTTGTCAAAAGTGTTGTAAGCTTAGAACTCATATTTAATGGAATAGCTGCAGTTTTAATTTACAAGCTACTCCAGAAGATATTTTCTCAACCTAAGATAAGGTTTACTAGGAATAGGTGATTTTATGAAGTTTTGGAAAAAAGTATTCAGTAGATATAATATAGTTTCTTACATACTGATAGTTATGACTATTGCGCTGGTATTTCAGTTAGCCACTCTAACCATAGTACAGGGGGATTACTACAGGGATCTTTCTGATAATAAGAGGGTCAAGGAAGTATACACAACAGCACCAAGGGGTGAAATCAGGGATAGGTATGGCAGATTGCTGGCTGGAAATATACCTAGCTTTACTGTGCAATTATTAAAGGATGAGATAAACCTTAGGGATAGGGCATTGAGGAATCAGCATCTGGTAAGACTTATTAGGTTGTTAGAAGAGGATGGTGCTAGATATTCCAATGATTTTCCTCTGGAGTTGAATGTTTTTAAGTATAATAATACCTTTATGTATAAGGAGAATGAGATAACTCCACTGGAAAAGATTATGGATATAGTAATTGATAATGATTTGCTACTTGAAATTCTAGGCAGAAGATTTATTAAACCCTATAGTGACCATTTCCAGTACAATATTGTAAATAGGGCAGTAGATGCCCTAGAAGATAGAGAGATCTATCCTAAGGAAAGAGATGAGTTTGAAGATGAAAGCTCATATATTAGGCATATACATCAACTGATTAACAATGACAAGAATATAATAAGAAAATTATTGGATCACCCAATAGCTAGAAAATTGACTTATGATGTGATAAGTGGTCTAGGACTTGAGGATGATTTGAAACTTGACCCATATTCCATAACATTTCAAGATGAATACATCGCTCAAAAAACATCGCTGATGATGAGTTTTGACTTCATAACATACAATTCAACAGCAAGGAATGACTTCATCAACCTAGTAAAAGAAGTGGCTTTAACATCCCTGTTAAATAGAGTGATAGTAATAGATGAAGCTACCAATGAGCTTTTTATACCAGGAGAATATCTGATTCAACTTATTAAAAACCAAGGAGAGAACCCAGTAGCTGAGGTATCACTAAGGGAAGATTCCAATGACATAATATATAAGATGGCAGATGTTGAGCAGGTAAATGGGGATGATCCATTGGAGTCTCTTATAATACAGGGAGAAAGGCTGGGTATTATTAATGACTTTATTACAAGTGATAAGATAAAGTTTTATGCACAAAGTCAACTGATCCAAAATGGAATTAATCCTAGAATATCTGTAACTGGGGAAATAGAGTATGTTCATATTAACAACTTAAGAACATTCCAAACTGCAAATAATATTGAATCTATGGATGATTTGGAATCGGCAATTAAGAGCATTAGAACAAGATATACCATTGCTGATGATTTAAGTATATATGAAGCAAGATCAATCCTTGGTTTGGTGAATCAAATAAATAGTCAGGGACATTTGGCATATCAGCCAATAAACATCGCATATGGAATTAAGGATATTACTGTTGCAAAGATTGCAGAAGATCTATCAGGAATTCCTGGTATTAATATTTCCGTTGAACCTGTAAGATATTATCCAGAGGGAACATCTGCTGCTCATATACTGGGATATTTAGGCAAGATAAGTCAGAACAATGAAATAAGCAAATATATAGGAGAACATGGATATTCTCCCAGTGCCTTGATTGGAAAGACAGGTATAGAGGAAAGCTATGAACTGGAATTAAGCGGAAGAAGTGGAGTTAAGAAGGTTGAAGTGGATGTTGTAGGAAACACCACTAATGTTCTTGAAGAGATCAAACCTGTTCCGGGGAATAACGTTTATCTATCCATTGACCTGAAGTTACAGCAGGTGGCTGAAGAAGCCATGAGACATACTTTAGAACAGCTAACAGTGGGAGGGATTTATAGAAGCCCTTGGGGAGATTATCAATTTGGAATTCACAATAGAAAGAGAAGACCATATATAAATGCTACATCAGGAGCAGTGGTAGTATTGGATGTAAAAACCGGAGAAACATTGGCTATGGTAAGTTATCCATCATATGACCCAAATCTTTTCTCCACCGGAATTAGTAATTCAGATTGGTTAAGCTTATTCCCAGAGGAAGAAAACAATCCATTGGCTCCTAGACCTTTATATAATATAGCAACCCAGACTGCCATTCAGCCTGGATCTACATTTAAGATGGTGACAGGGTTGGCTGCTTTGGAAAAAGGATTAAACCCACTATTGAGAATAAGGGATATGGGTTTTGTTACAGTAGGAGATAGAAGATTCCACTGCCTAATATTTACCAACACTGGAGGAACTCATGGTTATGAGAACCTATACGAGGCAATTAGAGATTCGTGTAACTACTATTTCTATACTTTAGCTATTGGAAGAAATCAAAGGACGAACGAGAACATAGGCGTTAAAATTGAGATTGAAGATATAGTTGATATTTCAAAAAAACTAGGATTAAACGATAAGACAGGTATCGAGATAAATGTCCCTGCTGAAGTATCAGGTGGCGTTCCAGACCCCCAAAGAAAAATAATAACCACAAAGTTCTTGTTAAAGCAGCTATTAAACAGAACCATAAGAGAATACATCATGGAAGATAAGGTTATCTCAGAAGAAGAGATTGTAGAAATCATAGATGAGATTATATCTTGGACTGAGTATGAGACCCCCCTAACAAGAGCAGAAGTAGTTAGAAGGCTTATAGCCTTTGGTATAGAACCTGAAATGCGCCTGCCAGGTGAAAGGGAAGGTTTGGCTGATAAGATTAAGTATACTTATCTTAATCAAGCTGGATGGAATATTGCAGACACATTAAATGTAACCATAGGTCAAGGACAAAGTGCATATACTCCCATACAGATGGCAAACTACATCGCAACCATTTCCAATGGTGGTTACCATAACAAGGTAACGCTGATAGATAGTATAAGGGATTATAACAACGTGGCTTTGCTTTATGAACATGAGGTTGATAACCAGTTAATTGAGTTAAACAACTATGAGAATCTTGAGCATATTAAAAAAGGAATGCAAATGGTTGCTGATGATGGTACCGCAAGAAGAGTGTTTGCAAACTTTCCAGTGGATGTAGGAGTTAAGACTGGTACTGCTGAAAGAAGTGGAATCAATCCATCTACAGGAGATACCTATGATGATTTTGCTTGGTTTGTTGGATTTGCTCCATATGATGATCCAGAAATTGCCGTGGCTGCTGTTATTTTCCAGGGCGGAACAGGAGGATATGCTGCTCCTATGGTAAGGGATATCATAGCTGAGTATTTGGGACTTAATTCAGTGGAAGTTCAAAACCCGTTGCCAATGGAAAGTACTTTAATATTAGATTAGCAAATAATATGTTGTTATCCTATGGCTTTTTAATATAAAAAAATGTAAAATAGAATAAGGATTATATTTGGAGGTAAAATATGGGAAAAGACTCTGTTTCAATTAAAGGTGTTGCTGAGGGAATCTATATAGATGTTAAAGGTAATGACCTTGATTCTATTGTAGGTGAACTAGAATTAAAATTGAAGAAATCTGGAGAGTTCTTTAAAGGAGCTAAGTGTTTGGATATTAGAGGCGAAGAAATATCCAAAGAAAATTCCCTTGAAATTAGATTGCTTCTAAAATATAAATACGATATGAAGGTAAATATCCCAGAACTATTTAAAATTCAACCCATGGAAACAGAAAAAGCTAAGTTTTCTCCTGATGAAAAACAGACTGTTTTTAATGAAGTTGAAGAGGGTATGACCAAATTTGTCCATGGAACATTAAGGTCAGGACAAGAAGTTAGTTTCAACGGAAATATCGTTGTTATTGGTGATGTTAACCCTGGTGCTTTATTAAGAGCCAAAGGAAATATAGTTGTATTAGGGACCCTTAGAGGTGTAGCTCAAGCTGGAATAGGTGGTAATACAAAAGCTGTCGTTGCAGCATATAGCTTATTGCCTACACAATTAAGAATATCAGATATAATAGTAAGACCACCTGAGGATGATGTGCAGTATAAGTATCCTGAGATTGCAAAAGTAGTTAATGATAAGGTAGTTATAGAGCCTTATTTACCAAACAAGTAAAGGGAGGAAGTTGAATGGATAACGAAAAATTAGGCACAGCGATTGTAATAACTTCTGGTAAAGGTGGTGTAGGAAAGACCACTACAAGTGCTAATATAGGAACAGGTTTAGCAGCTTTAGGCTATTCCGTGGTTGTTCTTGATGCGGATATTGGGCTTAGAAACCTTGATGTGGTAATGGGCTTAGAGAATAGAATCGTTTATGATATTGTTGATGTTGTTCAAAAGAATTGTAGATTGAAGCAAGCTTTGATTAGAGATAAGAGACATGAGAAATTGTACTTACTACCAGCTGCTCAGACAAAGGATAAGACTGCTGTTAGTCCTGATCAAATGGTAGAGCTTATAGGAGATTTAAAGAAAGATTACGACTATATAATAATTGACTCTCCTGCAGGAATTGAGCAAGGATTCCAATATTCAATTGCCGGAGCAGATAGGGCAATTATCGTAACCACACCAGAAATATCAGCAGTTAGAGATGCTGATAGGGTTATAGGGTTATTGGAAGCCAATGAACTTCATGATCCTAAACTAATAATAAATCGTATCAGACCTGACATGGTAAAAAGGGGAGATATGATGAATATTGAGGATATTCTTGATATTTTGGCAGTTGATTTGATAGGTGTTGTCCCTGATGATGAGAGTATAGTAATAGCAACCAATAAGGGAGAGCCTATAGTAACTGAGGAAAGAGCTCTATCAGGTAGAGCTTATAGAAATATTGTTAGAAGAATTACTGGAGAAGAAGTTGAATTTATTAATTTAGAAGCTGATGAAGAAAGCAAGTTGAGCAAAGTATTTAAATTAATATTTGGCAAGTAAGGGGGTAATGGTTTGGATTTTTTTAAATTGTTCACAAAAAAACAGGAAAAAAGCAAGAACGTTGCAAAGGAAAGACTTAAACTAGTACTTGTACATGACAGGTCCGACCTATCTCCAAGATTTTTAGAGATGATAAAAACAGATATTATCAAGGTTATTTCTCAATATGCAGAAATAGATGAAGCTGAGATTGATATCAAGATGACCAAGATGAAAAAGGAAAACAATGAATCGCCAGTATCAGCTTTAGTAGCAAATATACCAATAATGAAGGTTAAAGATAAGAAGTAAGCTTAGCTCTAACATATGTTAGAGCTTTTCTATGTCTTTAATATATTCTCTTTAATTTAATCACTGATAATGATACTATTAAAACATAGATAATAAGAGGTGAAAGGTGAAGATATGATAAATAGATATAAGTTGGATAGTATATTGATGAAGGTTGAAAAACCTGCAAGATATATTGGAATGGAACAAAATGTTATAATCAAGGATTTGGAGAAAACAAAGGTTAAATTTGCCTTTTCTTTTCCTGATGTATATGAAGTGGGAATGAGTCATCTGGGAATGCATATACTTTATAATTTAATAAATAATGTTGAAGAATATGCATGTGAAAGAGTATTCGCTCCATGGGTAGATATGGAAGACGAAATAAGAAATGCTGATTTACCATTGTTTACATTGGAAAATAAGGAAGAAGTTAGGAATTTTGACTTTTTAGGTTTTACTCTTCAATATGAAATGAGCTATACAAACATAATAAATATACTAGATTTATCAAAAATTCCTGTTTTTTCAGCGGATAGGGATGAACACCATCCTTTGGTTATAGCAGGAGGACCATGTGCTTACAATCCTGAGCCTTTGTGGGAGTTCATAGACCTATTTGTCATTGGCGAGGGAGAAGAGGTCACCTTGGAGCTTATGGACCTATATAGTAAGCATAAGGATGGTAGTTACAGTAGAGAACAGTTTTTAATTGATGCAGCTATGAATATACAGGGAGTTTATGTACCAAGATTTTATGATGTTTCATATAATGAAGATAGTACAATAGAAAATAGAAAACCATTGATTGATGGAATCCCTGAAGTCATTGAAAAGAGAATGATAAGAAACCTTGATACCATGTTTTCTCCTGAGAAGATGCTAGTACCCTATATGGAGACAATCCATGATCGAATATCAATGGAATTATTCAGAGGTTGTACCCATGGTTGTAGATTTTGTCAGGCAGGTATGATATATAGACCTATTAGGGAGAAGTCAGTTGATAGGTTGTTGGAACTGGCAGAAAAGCTTGTGGAGTCAACAGGATATGAAAATATATCATTATCATCATTGAGTTCATGTGATTATTCTCAACTACATTTATTAATCTCATCTTTAATGGATAGATTTGAAGACAAGAAGGTAGGGATATCTCTTCCCTCACTAAGATTGGATTCAGTAAGTATCGATATTTTAAAAGAGATTGAAAAGGTTAGAAAAACAGGTTTAACATTTGCTCCTGAAGCTGGAAGTCAAAGACTTAGGGATGTTATAAACAAAGGTGTGGATGAAGAGGATCTGGTTAATGCAGTAAGCTATGCATTCAAAGAAGGTTGGTCAAAGATCAAACTTTATTTCATGATTGGTTTGCCAACTGAAACAGATGATGATGTAGTGGGTATAAAAAGATTAGCCTACCTGGTTAAGGATTTATTCTTCAACAGACCTAAGGAAGAAAAAATCGGAAACTTCTCAGTTACAGCCTCAGCATCTTGTTTTGTGCCAAAACCATTTACTCCATTTCAGTGGCATGGACAGGATACCATTGAAGAATTTAACCGAAAAATAAGATTGGTAAGAGGCGAAATTAAGGATAATAAGGTGAGCTTTAACTATCATGACCCTAGAGTTAGCTACTTGGAAGCAATAGTGGCAAGAGGGGATAGAAAGGTTAGTCAGTTGTTATATAGGGCATGGAAGAATGGGTGCAAGTTTGATGGTTGGTCAGAGCACTTTAAGTATGATACCTATTTAAATACTCTCAAAGAGGTGGGACTTGATGGGACTTTCTATGCAAATAGAGCAAGAAACTTTGAAGAAAATCTGCCTTGGGATTTCATAAATCCTGGGCCAAACAAGCAGTATCTGATTAATGAGTATACTAAAGCCCTAAAAGGTGAAACCACTAGGGATTGCAGATTAGGATGTACAGGATGTGGCATTAAAGATTGTGCTATGTGGGGGGTATTTAATTGATTATTAGGGTTAGATTTACTAAACTTGGATATTTAAAGTACCTATCACACCTTGATTTGGTTAGATTATTTACAAGAAGCTTCTCCAGAAGTAATGTACCTGTGAAGTATTCGGAAGGTTTTAATCCCCATCCTAGGTTTTCCATAGGGAACCCTCTTTCATTAGGGATTGAGAGCCAGTCAGAATACATGGATGTGGAGATGAGTGAGGAAATAGCACCAAATGAGTTTATGATCATGATGAACAGGGTCCTTCCTAAGGATATTCAAATAATCCATGCAGATATAATAGATGATAAGGAATCACTTTCTTCAATAATAAAATGGTCTCATTATGAAATATATCTATGGATTGAAGATACTAAGAAAAGGCAAGAGATTAAAGAAAATCTTGATAGATTTACTTCATTAGATCAGGTTATGATAAAAAAGAAGAAGAAAAAAGGAAAACGGAAAATTCATGTTGATGTTGATATAGTACCTTTGATTGGAAATGTTACCTTTAAAGGAGAAGATCAGGATGGATATGTTATAATTACTGCTTTACTAAGATCAGGGGAAAGTGGTAATCTAAAGCCTATTGAACTAGTCACTGCCCTGGAGGATAAAACTAATTCCGGGATTAATTTGGAGATGACTAGAATAAAGAGATTAGATGCATTTGCTGAAACAGAAGGTAATATATATAGACCCCTTTAAGGAGTATTTATGAATACAATTTATATTGATTCCAAAGATGGAGTTAACAAAATTTCAATAGTTGAAAATGATAGACTTGTTGAATACTACAGGGAAGACAACAGCAAGGCAAAATTACTGGGAAATGTTTACAGAGGTAGAGTTGTAAATGTTCTACAGGGGATGGAAGCAGCTTTTGTGGATATTGGAGTAGGTAGAAATGCATATCTATTTATTAAGGATGCACTTAACAAGGAACAGCTATATTCAAATGAGAAGTATACAATTGATGATGTGGTAAAAAAAGGTGATGAACTGATTGTTCAGGTTATAAAGGAACCCTTGGAAAACAAAGGTCCAAAGGTAACTACCCACATAAGTATACCTGGAAGAAATATGGTCCTAACTCCATACTCTAACAAAGTTAATGTTTCTAAGAAGATTAAGGATAAGGATGAGATACACAGACTAAGATCATTAGGTCACCGAGTCATGAAGGACAACATGGGAATGATATTTAGAACTGTATCAAACGGCAGATCTGATGATATCTTGGAATCAGAATATGAAAAACTGGTGGAAATTCATAGAGAGATTGAAGGGGAGAGGAATTTTTTGCCTACTCCCAAGCTAATATACAGAGAGCTGGATTTGATAGACCAGATTATTAGGGATTATTTTAACATCCAGACAACTAAAATAATTGTAAATGATAAGGAAATCTATCAGTATATAATCAAGCAGCACGATCTGTTGGAGGTTGATTTTCAAAATAGTATAAAATATGATAGCCAGTATGATATGGATTACCACATGAATATCCAAATTGATATGAAAGAAGCTCTTTCAAGAAGAGTTCAACTGCCCAGTGGAGGGTATATAGTTATTGATGAAACTGAAGCCTTAACTGCAATTGATGTAAATACTGGAAGATATGTTGGCACTCTAACTTTGGAGGATACCATACTTAGAACAAATATTGAAGCCAGCATTGAGATAGCCCGTCAACTTAGGCTAAGGGATATTGGTGGAATTATCATAATTGACTTTATAGATATGAAGAAAAGGGAATTTGTTGATATAGTGATGGGGAAATTAGAAGATGCATTTAAGAAGGATAAGAACAAGCCCTATGTGGTTGATATAACTAAATTGAGTCTTGTTGAGGTTATAAGAAAGAAGAATAGACCTACTTTGGATACCAAGACTACATTTATATGTCCAACTTGTAATGGTAGGGGAAGAATTAGGAAAAATGAAGCTTGACATTAGGTCTTTATTTTGTTAAACTATTTTGGTGTAGAGCCGCTCAATATGGGTTTTAAAGCATAGTCACCTGATATTGGCGAGACTAGGTTAGAGGAGGTGCCGTAGATGTACGCAATAATTGAAACAGGCGGAAAGCAATATAAAGTTCAAGAAGGCGATATCGTATATGTTGAAAAACTAAACTTAGAAGAAGGCGAAGCTGTAAGCTTTGATAAAGTTCTTTTAATGTCAAGTGAAGCTGGTTTAACGCCAGGAAAGCCATATGTTGATGGAGCAAAAGTTGAAGGAACAGTTCTTGCTAATGGAAAGTCAAAGAAAATAGTTGTATTTAAATACAAAGCTAAGAAAAACATTAGAAGCAAGCAAGGACATCGTCAACCATTTACAAAAGTGCAAATTGATAAGATCATAGGTTAATTATGATTAGGGTTTGTATTTTTAAAGACACAGCAGGACTGATGACAGGGTATGAAATTTCAGGACATGCTGATTATGCCCCTTATGGAAAAGATATAGTTTGTGCAGCAGCATCAGTATTGGGCTACACAGGATTGAAATCTTTGATTGAAGTTGCAGGCTATAAGGAAGAGCAAATTGACTATAAAGTTGATGACCATAAAGGATATTTAAAGGTTTTAGTCTCTTTAATTGGAGATGAGAACATAAGAACCTATACTCAAGTGATTTTTAAGATTTTTGAGGTAGGAATTAAATCTATGATAGAAAGTTACCCTAAATATATTACTCTAGAATATAGGGGAGGTGGAACTAATGTTTAAATTAAACTTGCAATTATTTGCTTCTAAAAAAGGAGTAGGAAGTTCTAAAAACGGTAGAGATAGTGCATCCAAGAGACTTGGTGTTAAAAGAGGAGATGGACAGTTTGTTTTAGCAGGTAATATACTTGTTAGACAAAGAGGTACTAAAATCCATCCAGGAAACAACGTTGGTATCGGTGGCGATGACACTTTGTTTGCTACAGTAGACGGTGTTGTTAAATTTGAAAGAAAAGGTCGCGACAAAAAACAAGTTAGCGTCTATCCTCGTGAAGAATTAGCATAATTAAGAGCTTACCGTCTGGTAAGCTTTAATTTTTTTGGGTAAAAGTAAAAGGAATTTAAAGATTAATCACAAATGAGGATGATGAATATGTTTATTGATGTGGCGAAGATATATGTAAAAGCAGGAAAAGGTGGAAATGGAATAGTATCATGGAGAAGGGAAAAGTACGAACCAGCTGGAGGACCGTATGGTGGAGATGGTGGAAACGGTGGGTCTGTAATACTTCAAGGTGATGAGGGTATTAGAACACTGATGGATTTTAGATATAAAAGATCATACATTGGTGAAAATGGAGAAGATGGCAGAACTAAAAATCAGTACGGAAAATCAGGAGCTGATATAATACTTAAACTGCCAGTTGGAACATTGATTAAAGATGAAGAGACTGGAAAAGTTATTGTTGATATAAAAGAACATGGTCAGCAATTTGTTATAGCTAAAGGAGGCAAAGGTGGAAGGGGTAATGCAAAGTTTGCCACTGCCACCAGACAAGCACCTGGCTTTGCAGAAGCTGGAACTAAGGGGCAAGAGAGAAATATTGTACTTGAATTAAAGCTTCTTGCTGATGTAGGCTTGGTAGGTTTCCCTAATGTTGGGAAATCTACTCTTCTATCCATGATATCAGCAGCTAAACCTAAAATTGCAAATTATCATTTCACAACACTAAAGCCTAACTTAGGAGTTGTAAGAGTTGCTGAAGAGAAGAGTTTTGTTTTGGCTGATATTCCTGGTCTTATTGAAGGAGCATCAGAAGGTGCCGGATTAGGACTTGATTTCCTAAGACATATCGAAAGAACTAGGATTTTAGTTCATGTCCTTGATGCATCAGGTTCAGAAGAAAGAAATCCAATCGAAGATTTTCATAAGATAAATGAAGAATTATTTCAGTATAATGAAAAACTTAGAGAAAAACCTCAAATTATAGCAGCTAATAAGACAGATTTGCCTGAAGCAGCCCAATGGGTTGACAAGATCAAGGAAGAGTTTATTCCACAGGGATATGAGGTATTTGAAATTTCTGCAGCTACCAACAAAGGAATCCAGGAATTAGTATATGCCATCTGGAATCTACTTGAAAATACTGAGATAACCTATGAAACATATGATGAAGAGTATATTGAAGAGGTTGAAGCAAAGTCAGATGAAATAGTAGTTAAAAAAGAGGATGAAAAGTTTATCGTTGAAGGAGATTATGCGGAGAAACTCCTTGGTTCAACATATCTGGACGATGCTGATTCATTAAGATACTTCCAGGATATGCTAAGAAAGAAAGGTATAATTGACAGGCTTAAGAATCTTGGAATACAAGAAGGGGATTCAGTATTTATATGTGATTTTGAGTTTGAATTTTTTGAATAGATAAAGTAAGGAAGTGAAAAATTGATTACAGGAAAACAAAGAAGTTATTTAAAAAGTCTAGCAAACAATTTAGACCCTATTTTCCAACTGGGGAAAAACGGTTTAACTGAGAATTTTATAAAGCAGGTAGATGATGCGTTGAGAACTAGAGAGCTAGTAAAAATAAATGTATTGAAGAACAGCATAGAAGACCCAACTGAAATAGCAAATATATTGATTAAGGAGCTTAATGCTGAATTTGTTCAAAGCATAGGCAGGAAATTTGTAATATACAGAGAGTCAGAAGAAAACAAAACAATAGAATTACCCAGATAATTATTTGAAACTTCAGATTTTGTCTGAAGTTTCAAAACATCTAATTGATAATGGAGGACATTATGAGTATAGGTATAATGGGTGGTACTTTCAATCCAATTCACATGGGACATTTGATAGTAAGTGAGTATATTAGAGAGGAGATGGAGCTTGATCTAATATGCTTTATTCCAACTGGAAATCCTCCCCACAAGGTTGGAGAATACGTCTTAGATGGACAAAAGAGATATGAGTTGGTGAAAAAGGCAATTAATGACAATGAAAAGTTTGTAGTCAGCGATATTGAAGTAACTAGGACGGGTTATTCATACTCAATTGA
>JAUWAD010000036.1 GCA_030602225.1 Bacillota bacterium
GGAAGGAAAATTGGTGTATTCAGAGGAGGGAGCAGCTACTGCAGCATCTGACACATTCCAGATAATAGTTCAAGGGAAAGGTGGACATGGAGCGATGCCAAACACCACAATTGACCCTATTAATGTGGGAGTTCATATTCACCAGATGCTTCAAAGTATAAACTCCAGAGAGATTTCTCCATCTGATACGGCGGTGCTTACAATTGGTAGTTTTAAGTCTGGAGATGCAGCAAATGTTATTCCGGATACAGCTACACTTCTTGGAACCATCAGGACATTTAGTGAAACCACCAGGGAATTTATTAAGGGAAGATTAATAAGTATTTCAACTAATACTGCTGAAGGCTTAAGAGCCACAGCAAGTGTTGATTTCCTAAGGGGATGCCCCTCTGTGGTGGTTGATGGTAATCTTTCGAATCAGACTAAAGGATTTTTAAACGAAATATTTGATGGAGGAGATGTTCTTCCGTTGAAGGCTTTTCTTTCAGATGGTAGATTATCTGGATCTGAGGACTTCTCTTATGTAAGTCAGAAGGTACCTAGTGTGTTTCTGATTTTGACAGCGGGTAATTCCAACGATGGATATGCTTATCCTCAACATCATCCTAAGGCTATGTTTAAGGAAGAAGTATTCTGGAAGGGAACTGCAGCATATTGCTACTCAGCCATTAGATGGCTCCAGGAAAACAAATAGGAAAATATTTTAGAAAAATTTCGTTTTTTTGCTTTACAAAACAAACTACATGTCATATAATCGTATTTAATAAAAATCAATCATATTTTTCAAGAACAAAGATGAGGAGAGTATCTTTGAGAAAACTATTAAGCGAGTCCCGTTTGGTGAGAGGGGATATGGTATATTAAAGAGAAGAGGGCCTCAGAGTTTTGCACCGATATCTTATTGATGTAGGCTGCAACGGGTTCACCCGTTATAGTGATAGAGTATCCCATATTATTATATGATGTACTTGATGAGGCCTATATCGTGAGCTATAGGTAAAATAGGATGGTAACACGGAGATAAACCCCGTTCCTAGGAATTTAATTCTTAGGAACGGGGTTTTTTATTACTTAAAATTAAGGAGGACAAGAATGAAAATTGTAAATTCATGGAACGATTTCGATCCACTAAAGCACGTAATTGTGGGTAGAGCAGATAATTGCTGTATACCACCATCTGAACCAGCATCTAAGGCAAAGGTACCACTTAATAGTCCGATGAGAGGTATGACTGGGCCAAGACCTTTAGACACTGTAGAAAAAGCAAATGCACAACTTGATAATTTGGTAAAGGTATTAGAAGGGTTAGGGGTTAAAGTAGATAGACCTGAAGCTCTGCAATGGAATCAGGCAGTTGTAACACCACATTTTATGACAGGTAGCATGTTTGGGTGTATGCCCCCTAGAGATGTACTACTTACAATAGGTAGCGATATAATAAGTGCACCAATGAGCTTTAGATCAAGATTCTTCGAACATTATGCCTACTCTAAAAACTTAAGAGAATACTTTGAGAAGGATCCAAACTTTAGATGGATTGCAGCTCCAAGACCTGAGTTAGGGGATAAGAGTTATGATATGCACTACTTTGATGATCATATAACAGAAGATATACTTTTAGAAAGAACTGCCAAGCTTCATATGGTTACAACAGAACATGAGATTCTATTTGATGCAGCTGATGTTATGAGATTAGGTAAAGACTTATTCGTTCAGCATGGGTTGACCACAAATAGAAAAGGTATGGAATGGTTAAGAAGAATGTATCCAGATATGAGAATTCATGCAGTTAACTTCCCTGGAGATCCATATCCTATTCATATCGATGCAACATTTGTACCTTTAAAGCCAGGATTGATACTTAATAATCCCCATAGAAAGTTACCAAAGGAACAAAGAAAGATATTTGAGGCAAATGACTGGGAGATAGTAGATGCTGCCATGCCAGCTCATGATACACCACCTGAACTATGTTACTCCAGTGTGTGGCTATCAATGAACTGTCTGGTTTTGGATCATAAGACAGTCCTCGTTGAAGAAAGTGAAAAAGCTCAGCAAGAGCAGATGGATAAGCTGGGAATGAATGTAATACCTGTACCTTTTAGAGATGCATATGCCTTTGGTGGAGGATTGCATTGTGCAACAGCAGATGTTTATAGAGAGGGAGAATGTCAGGACTACTTCCCAAATCAGGTGGAAGACCCCACCTTGGTGAAGTTTGAAGGTTAAGAGGAGTTACACAGGAGGTATATTAAAAACCATACTTCCTGTGGACTCAGGATAATAGATAAGAAAAATAAGGAGGAAATAAAATGACTGAATCATGGGCAATTAATACTTTTATTATAGGGTGTATTATTCTTACAATAATACCAGTAGCTGTGTGTTTTTATAAGGACGTTTTAAAGGGAAGCGAAGGTGAAGTGAGTGATCTATAACTGGATAGTATTTATTATCGCTGCCATAGGACTTATTTCTGTTGGAGTGATATCTAATAAAAAAATAAAAGCTCAGAAGAGTCAAGGTGGAGAAGGATTCCTCCTTGGAGGAAAATCCATCGGTGCATTTGTAGGCGCAGGTACACTTATGGCTACAGGCTATAGTGGCTGGGGATTTATAGGATCTCCAGGAACTGCATATGCTTTTGGTTCCATTGAAGTTCTGGCCAACTTCTTCTTTGCACCTGCCATTGTATTTGGAACCCTTTTCTTTGCTAACTTCATGAGAAAGAATGCCAAGTTAAGTGGAGGACTCACCATACCTGATTATGTGGCTACAACCCACAGCGGTACAGATGAACAAAAGAGATTGGTTCATTTCATAGCTGGTTTGGCAACCTTCATCTTCCTATCGGTGTATATGATTGGTCAGATTAGAGCAGTGGGACTGGTAGCCTCTCAATGGCTTAATATTTCAGAGGTTTATGCCTCTATACTATTATTACTGATAGTAACCATATTTACCATGCAAGGAGGACTCCTTGCAGTTGCTTTAACTGATACAATCATGTGCATTGGTATGTTAATTGCTTCTGTAATAGTGTTTGGGGTTATACTAAAGGATGTATCCTTAACAGAGATGATAACTGCCATGGGACAGATTGATCCAGAACTTATTAATCCAACCACATCTGATCCCTATGGAAGTTCAAAATACAGTGTCTACCTGGTGTTCATTTATGCACTGCTATTTACAACCACCCTTCCCTATATGTCTGTAAGATTCCTGTCATTGAAGGAAGATGTGAAGATCCATAGAATGGCCCTTTATATGGTTCCAATGGGGATTATTCTTAGTCTTATACCATTTGTGGGTATGTTTATGTATCTGAGAAATCCTGAACTATCAAATCCAGATAGTGCAATGCCAGTATTTCTAAATACTTACTTATCTCCAGCACTTGGCGGAATAATAACTCTGTTCATATTATTTGCCATGTTGTCGACCATCAGCTCCATATTACAGGCATTGGCCTCATCCCTATCCTATGATATGTACACATCCATATTTAAGAATAAGGAAATAAAAAGTGATACCCTTAATAGAGTAGTTGTTGGGATAACAGCCATCTGGGGATTATTCCTTACATTCCTAGCACCCCAGGGAATGCTCAATCAGATAGCGTATATAGGAACAGGTGGTCTAATATCCATGTTTGTGGGGCCAGTTATCATGAGAGCTTTTGTGAAAGCAAACCTAAAAGTATGCCTGTATTCAATGTTAACTGGATTTGTTGTGAATGTAATCTTAGTATTCTTCTTTAAGATTGGCTGGGTTGAAGCTCCAATCCTTGCTGGATTGGCTGGTTCAATAATATACCTGGTGTTTGGATATTTAGGAAAACCAAAGATTCAGGCAGTTTAATAAAAATTTTAGAGCTTATTTCCACTTTAATTTTGTGGAATATAAGCTCTTTTCAATGTCTTAACACATAAAGTATTATGGTAGAAATATGTCCTCATATACTATATAATTAATAATGAGTAAGTGAGGATGGTGAGTATGAATTATATAAAAGGACTTAATGAAAGACAGAAAGAAGCGGTTCTTCATAAGGAAGGACCCTTACTTATTATGGCTGGTGCAGGATCTGGAAAGACGAGAGTGGTCACCCATAAGATTGCATATTTAATCCATGAAGAGAAGGTAAATCCATCTGAAATATTAGCTATTACCTTTACCAATAAGGCAGCCAATGAGATGAAGGAAAGGGTGAAGAACCTTATTGATGTGGATGTGGATGTTATGTGGATGGGAACATTCCATTCAATATGTGTCAGAATCCTAAGAAGAGATATTGGCCTAATTGGATATGACAGAAGCTTCTCAATTTATGATAGGGATGATCAAATAACCCTTATTAAGGAATGTATGAAAGAACTAAATCTTTCAAAGGAGATGTATAAGGAAAACTATCTTCTATCAAGGATAAGTGAGTTCAAGAATACCCTTGTTTCCCCAGATGAGTTCATAAATATGAATTATTCAGACTTCAGGGAAAGAAATGTGGGAGAGTGCTACTCCCTTTATGAAAAGAAACTTAGATTCTATAATGCTCTGGATTTTGATGATTTGCTGATTAAGGCAGTTCAATTGTTAAAGGAAAGTCCAAGGGTTTTAAAATACTATCAAAATAGATTCAGGTATATTTTTGTAGATGAGTATCAGGATACAAATAAAATACAGTACCAATTTGTAAAAATGATGAGTGAGGTTCATAATAACATCTGTGTTGTTGGGGATTCAGATCAGGCTATTTACTCCTGGAGACATGCTGATATTAGCAATATATTAGATTTTGAAAAGGATTTTTCTGGAGCAAAGGTTATTCTCCTAGAACAAAACTACAGATCCACAAATACAATTCTTAAAGTTGCAAACGAAGTCATCAGCAATAACTTTGGTAGAAAACCAAAAAATCTATGGACTGATAAGGGAGAGGGAAATCCTGTGACCCATATGGAATTTGACTATTCAGAGCAGGAATCCCACTATATAGCTAAAAAGATACATCAACTACTTTATAAAGGATACAAACTTAAGGATATTGCCATTCTATATAGGACAAATGTTCAGTCAAGACCTTTTGAGGAGGTTTTCATGGCTGAGGAATTACCATATAAGGTGGTAGGAGGAATTAAGTTCTATGATAGAAAAGAAGTTAAGGATATTATTGCATATCTAAAGTTCATTCAAAATCCCAATGACAATATTGCTTTAAAAAGGATAATTAACTCACCTAAAAGGGGAGTGGGAAATGCTACCATAGAAAAAATCGAGGAATTTGCCAATGGCAATGAAGAATCAATATATAGTGCAATCCTTGATATGGATAGTATTGAAACTCTTAACAACAGAGCAAAAAATTCCATAAAACCATTTGTGGATATGATCACAATCCTGATGGCAAAGAAAGAGTTAATGGGAATAAGGGAGTTTATTGAGGAAGTAATGAATCTATCTGGATATGTTGAGGATCTGGAAAAGGAAAAGACCATAGAAGCTAGAACCAGAATTGATAATATAAAGGATTTTCTATCAGTTGCATTATTGTTTCAAAAGAACAACCTTGATGCTACATTGGAGGATTTTCTAGCATCTATCTCTCTACTATCAGATGTGGATAAGACAGAAGACAGTGATAATGTTATATCTCTCATGACTGTACATTCAGCAAAGGGTCTGGAATTTCCCATTGTATTTTTGGTAGGACTTGAAGAGGGATTGTTTCCAATTTCAAGAGCTCTTGAATCCGAGGATGAGTTAGAGGAGGAAAGAAGACTGTGCTATGTTGCCATAACTAGAGCAGAGGAACATCTTTATGTTTCCAATGCAAAGGTTAGAACTATTTATGGTAATATGAATTACAGTGCTCCATCTAGATTTCTAATAGAGATGGGAGAGACCTTATTTAAGGATCAGGAGGTTTCTCCGAAGAAAAAAGAGGTGGCAAACCAGATTCAAAAGGACAGTATATTTACCATAAGTGCTGCTGATTATCAAAAGGATAGATTTGTGCAGAAACCAATCCAAAAAAGGGAAACACCAATGGAGGTAAGGGTTGGTTCAAAGGTCAAACATCAGAAGTTTGGTGAAGGTATGATTGTCAGTATTATAGATCAGGATAATGATAAAAAGGTAACCATAGCTTTTGATCAGATAGGATTAAAGACGCTGTTACTTTCCATTGCTCCAATTACTTTGATATAGGGAGGATAAGTATGGATAAGGCAAAGAGGATTGAGGAATTAATAGAAAAAATCCAGAATCTAAATTACCATTACTATACCATGGATGAGCCATTGGTAAGCGATTTAGAGTATGATAAATTATATGATGAACTGCTGAATCTTGAGAATGAAACTGGAATCATCCATCCCTACTCTCCAACCCAGAGAATAGGTGGGGAAGTATTAAGTAAGTTTAGCAAGCATACCCATTTGGGAAGGCTATGGAGTCTTGATAAGAGTCAGAGTTTCGAGGAACTTAAAAATTGGGCAGTAAGGGTGAAAAGGCTTATAGATGAATACAATCTGACCAATGATGAGAGTACTCCAGAACCTGAATTCACACTGGAATATAAATTTGATGGACTTACGATAAATCTAACATATGAAGATGGACTTTTAACTCAAGGTGCCACCAGGGGTAATGGATTAGTGGGTGAGGGAATTTTACCACAGTTGAAGACTATAAAATCCATCCCTTTAAGGATTCCATTCATGGGAAGGATTGAGGTTCAAGGAGAGGGTTATATGCCCCTGTCAGCTTTGGAGGACTATAATAGAACAGCAATTGAACCCCTTAAGAATGCAAGAAATGCTGCGGCAGGTGCTTTGAGAAATCTTGACCCTAAAGTAACCCAGACAAGAAATTTATCTGCATATCTATACAATGTTGGATATGCTGAAGGGATAAGCTTCCAGACCCATATGGAAATGGTTGAATTTCTTAAGGAAAATAGGTTTAATACTTTCCCATATATTGGTCTTTTCAATAATATTGATGATTTGATCCATGAGATAAAAATCAAGGAAGAAGAAAGAAAAGATCTTGATGTCCTAACAGATGGGATGGTAATTAAGATAAATGATATTAGAACAAGGGATATTCTTGGGTATACAAATAAGTTTCCAAGATGGGCTGTTGCATATAAGTTTGAAGCAGAGGAAATATCCACAAAGATACTTTCTGTTCAATGGAATGTGGGAAGGACAGCAAAGGTTACCCCAACTGCATTGCTGGAACCCGTTGATATTGGCGGAGTAACTGTAAAAAGAGCAACCCTTAATAATTATGATGATATTATAAGAAAAGGTGTAAGATTAAATGGTAGAGTCTTGATAAGAAGGAGTAATGATGTTATTCCTGAAATACTAGGGTCCCTTCCCAGTGATGAGGAAACCTATGAAATTCCAAGACCCACCAACTGTCCAGCCTGTGGAAGTGACCTTATACAAAATGGAGTCCATATGTTTTGCCCTAATTCCATATCCTGTAAACCTCAGTTGGTATCCAGGATAGTTCACTTTGCATCAAGGGATGGAATGAACATAGAAGGATTTAGTGAGAAAACTGCGGAATTATTTGTTGAGATGCTTGATATTAAGGAACTTTCTGACCTATATGAGCTAAATTATGATAAAATAATAGGGTTAGAGGGATTCAAGGATAAAAAGACTAAGAATCTAATGGAATCCTTGGAAAATAGTAAAAATGTTAGTTTATCCTCCTTTATATATGCCCTTGGAATAAACAATGTGGGAAGCAAGACCGCAAAGGATCTGGCTGATAGATATATGAGCCTTGAAGGAATAATGAAGGCAAACTATGAAGAACTTATAGATATTCCAGATGTGGGTGATATCGTGGCTAAGAGTATCCTGGAATTCTTCCATGACAATAAGATAAAGGAAGGGATTAAAAGACTTATAGACCATGGAATAAGTCCATACTATGAAAGCAAAGAAAAGCTTGAGGATAATATTTTTAGTGGAAAGACAATAGTAATAACTGGTACCATCCAGGGAATGGGTAGAAGCGAAATCAAGGATAGAGTTGAGGCCATGGGGGGAAATGTATCTGGCTCAGTTAGCAAGAAGACGGACTTTGTTATAGTTGGAGAAGAGGCAGGTTCAAAACTGGATAAGGCATTGTCCCTTGGCATAAGAATAATAGAACAAGATGAGTTGTTTAAAATATTTAGTCATTAAATTAAGTAGAGGAGTTGATAGGATGATCACAAAAGATGAAGTAAATCACATTGCCAGTATTGCTAAATTAAAAATTAAAGATGATGAAATTTCTCTTTTCACAGAAAAATTTGATCAGGTAATGAGCTTTGTTCAGAAGATTAAAGAGGTGGATACTGAAAATGTTGAACCAACCTATAAAATCAACGACGAAGATGGTTTCCTAAAGGAAAACGGAGAATCTCAAACCTTAACTAGGGAAGAGGTTTTAAGAAACACAGTTGATACTCAATATGGTTACTTTAAAATACTTAAGGTAGTGGAATAGGGGTGAAAAGATGGACATCGCAAAATTAAAAGCGTGGGAAATGAGAGAGAAACTATTAAAGAAGGAAATATCATCAACTGAAATCCTGAAATCACACCTGGAAGTTATAGATTCTGTGGAGATGGATATAAACGCATTTATAACCGTGGATAGGGAAAATGCCATGGAGACTGCAAAATTAGTGGATGAGAAGATCGCAAGAGGAGAGAGTCTTGGAGTATTGGCCGGCCTTCCCATTGGACTTAAGGATAATATAATGACCAAGGATTTAAGAACCACATGTGCATCAAAAATGCTGGAGAATTTCATTCCTCCTTTTGATGCAACAGTTGTTAGAAATATTAGAAGAGAAGATGGAATAATACTAGGAAAGACAAACCTGGATGAATTTGCCATGGGGGGATCCACAGAGACCTCATATTTCGGGAATACCAAGAATCCAAAGAATCTTGAAGTGGTTCCAGGAGGCTCATCAGGTGGTTCTGCAGCTGCCGTGGCTGCCAATGAGGTGGCAATATCCCTAGGGAGTGATACAGGAGGATCTGTAAGACAACCTGCCAGTTACTGTGGGATTGTTGGAATAAAACCAACCTATGGTATGGTTTCCAGATATGGAGTAATGCCCATGAGTAACTCCCTGGATCAAGTTGGACAATTTGGAAGGGATGTAAGGGATGCATACCTGATGCTTAAAGGAGTTTCTGGATTTGATCCATTGGATGGTACATCCTCTCATAAATCTGGTGTAAACTTTGAACTTGAAAATGCAAGTCTAAAGGGACTTAAGATTGCCCTACCCATTGAGTATAGGGACTTAAGGGTAACTGGAGATGAAAAGATAAGGGAAGTATTTGATAATACAGTTAAGTTATTTGAAAGAGAAGGGGCAATTATACAGTATGTTTCCCTTCCTCATTTGAAGTATGCTCTAGAGACCTACTATATAATATCCACTGCTGAAGTTAGCACCAACCTTTCAAGATTGGACGGTATCAGATATGGTTATAGAACTGAAAACTATGAGACACTGGATGAACTTTATACCATGTCTAGAACTGAGGCCTTTGGTGAAGAAGCAAAGAGAAGGATAATGATGGGAACATATGCATTAAGTGCAGGATATCAGGATGAACACTATAAGAAGGCATTGAAGGTTAGAACATTGATAAAGAATGATTATGATAAGACATTTGAAGATCATGATGTGATTCTATCCCTAACTTCTCCAATTCTTCCTTTCCCATTTGATTCAATAATTAATTCACCAGTTGATATGTACAAAGCGGATCTTTACACAGTGCCAGTTAACCTGGCAGGACTATGTGCCATGAGCTTACCAATGGGAGAAGTTGATGGATTGCCGGTGGGAATGCAAATAACAGGAAACAGATTCCAAGAAAGTAAGATAATCAGGGCTGGATACGCCTTTGAAAAGGTGGTGAAATAATGGGATATAAAACTCTTATAGGACTTGAAATACACGTTGAACTAATGACGAAAAAGAAGATATTCTGTAATTGTAAAAATGAGTTTGGTGGGGAAGTAAATACCCACGTTTGCCCAGTTTGTCTAGGATTACCTGGAGCTCTTCCTGTTATGGATAAAGAGGCACTGGAGTTTGGAATAAGAGCTGGGATTGCATTTAACAGTGAAATAGAAAAAGAGGTAAGAACCGATAGAAAGAATTACTTCTATCCTGACCTAACAAAGGGATATCAGATATCCCAAGCTGACCTACCCCTTTGCAAGGGAGGTCATCTTGATATTGAAATAGAGGATGGAGTAAAAAGAATAAACCTAGAGAGGATTCACATAGAGGAAGATACTGGTAAACAGCTACACACAGAGGATGGTACAAGCCTTCTTGACTTTAACAGATGTGGAGTTCCTCTAATTGAGATTGTAACAAAACCAGACATTAATTCAGCTGAAGAAGCTAGATTATTCCTAGAAAAACTAAGATCCACCATTAAATACATTGGGATATCAGATGTTAGAATGGAAGAAGGTTCATTAAGATGTGATGTTAACATAAATGTTATCCATGATGAAAAGAAAATCAAATCAAGGATAACTGAAGTTAAGAATCTAAACTCATTCAGATCAGCTGTTAAAGCTATTGAGTATGAGGAAAAAAGACATAAGGAACTTCTTGAAAAAGGTGAAAACACAGATAATGAAACAAGAAGATGGGATGAAAATCTTAATGAAACAGTAATCATGAGAAGGAAGTTTGGTGCATCAGATTATAGATTTGCTAATGAAGGTGACCTACCAGCCATAAAAATAGAGGATACCTGGCTACATGAAATAAAGGAGAATCTACCGGAGTTACCCCATGAGAAAAAGGTAAGATTTATGGTGGAATATTCATTAGGACACTATGAAGCTGATGTATTGACGGGATCCAGGGAGTTGGCAGCATTCTTCGAAGAGATTTATAAGCATGTAAATGACAGCAAATTACTTAGCAACTGGGTAATGGGGGATGTTCTAAGAAGACTTAAGGAAGAAGATATGGAGATTGAAGCACTGCATGTAAGTCCAAAGGATCTGGCAGACCTGATACTGATGGTGAAGGATGGCAAGATAAACAATAATACTGGAAAGAAAGTACTAAGGGATATGTTTGAATCAGGTAAATCCCCTGAGATAATAGTTAAGGAGCAAGGTCTAATTCAGATAAGTGATGAAGGAGCATTAGAGGAGATGGTTGAAAGAATTCTAGATGCTAACCCTCAATCCATTGAGGACTATAAGAATGGAAAAGATAGGGCAATAGGTTTTCTAATGGGACAGATAATGAAAGAAACCAAGGGTAAAGCAAATCCTCAAATGGTAAATAAGATGCTACTGGATAAGATAAGTCTTAGATAATATTGAAATCCCCTGTATAGTATGCAGGGGATTTCATATTATCTAGTTGTTAATAAGTGAACATATTGATAAAATGAGACTTAATAGAATGATAATTAGGAGGCTTGAAATGATTGAGAAATTTGGAGTGGTTCAGTTAGAAAGAAAAGGTAAAGGGAAGTATTCAGTGGATATTTTGAATGAAGGAACCTGCAGCAAAGTTATCAATTTCCATAGAAGTTTTCCTATGTATGAAAGAACACCTTTACGAGATATGAAACATTTAGCAGAACAACTTGGACTTGGCGGGGTATATGTAAAGGATGAATCCTACAGATTCAACCTTAATGCATTTAAAGTTTTAGGAGGTAGCTATGCTATTGGAAATTTCCTGGCTAATAAATTAAATAGTGATATAAAAGACATGCCATATGAAAGACTGGTTTCTGATGAAGTTAAAAAAGAACTTGGAGAACTGGTATTTGTTACTGCAACTGATGGAAACCACGGAAGGGGAGTTGCATGGACGGCAAATCAGCTTCAACAGAAATCAGTTGTATATATGCCAAGGGGAAGTTCCTTGGAGAGACTAGAGAATATAAGAGCTGAGGGTGCTGAGGCATACATAACCGATTTGAACTATGATGAAGCTGTAAGGTTGGCAAACAGAATGGCAGAAGAGAATGGTTGGATCATGGTTCAGGATACAGCATGGGAAGGTTATGAGAGTATTCCTACTTGGATTATACAAGGTTATAGTACAATGGGTTATGAAGCGATTGATCAACTATCTGAGCTAAAGGCAGATATTCCAACTCATATATTTCTCCAAGCAGGGGTAGGCTCAATGGCAGCATCAGTAGCAGGAATGTTTGCTGCAATTTATAAGGAAAACAAACCAATAATTACAATAGTGGAACCTAATAAAGCAGATTGCCTTTATAGAACTGCAGAAGCAAATGATGGAAAACTAAGATTTGTATCAGGCAGCATGGATACCATAATGGCAGGTTTGGCATGTGGGGAACCTTGTACTATTGGCTGGAATATTCTAGAAAGTTATGCAGAAAACTTTTTATCTTGTCCAGATTATGTTGCTGCAAAGGGAATGAGAATGCTTGGGAATCCACCAAATGGGGATACTAGGATTATATCTGGAGAAAGTGGTGCTGCAACATTAGGTTGTGTTGCAGAATTAATGACAAATAAGGATTTAACATATATTAAGGAGAAACTTGGATTAGATAAAAATTCAAAGGTTCTTTTATTTAGTACCGAAGGAGATACTGATAAAAATAGTTATAAAGATATAGTGTGGGATGGTAAATATCCAAGTTTTAAGTAGTATTTTTATGGTTTTAAATTCTCCAAAGATTTGGTAGGATAGACAATAGGAGGGGATGTAATTGGAGATAGGAAAAGTACCTAACGAGTTATTAGAAGAGATAGTATTTAAGAATATAACCCACAAAAGAGAAGAGGTTCTGGTTAGGGCAAGTATTGGAGAGGATACTGCCATTATGGACCTGGGGGAAGATTTATGTGTTTTAAGCACGGACCCCATAACTGGTGCTACTAAGGAATTAGGTGCTCTTGCCATTCATATATCATGTAATGATATTGCAACCAGGGGAGCAGAACCAATAGGGGTATTACTTACTGTGCTTTGTCCAGAGGGAACAACAGAAGAAGAATTGAATACTGTAATGGCTGATGCAGGGAGGGCTGCAGAGTCTGTTAATGTGGAGATAATCGGAGGGCATACGGAAGTAACAGATGGTGTTAATAGAATAATTTTATCCACCACAGTAATAGGTCGAATGAAACGACAGAAACTAAAGGCATATGATGAGATTAGTATGGATGATAATGTGGTAATGACTAAATGGATTGGCCTTGAGGGAACTCATATTCTTGCAGGAGAGCTGGAAGAAAGCTTAAGAGATAAGATGAGTCAGGCGGATATAGATGAGGCAAAATCATTAGGAAAGTATCTTAGTGTGGTAAAAGAAGGAATGATAGGCGGGAAATTAGGAGTTAAGTATATGCATGATATAACTGAAGGTGGAATTCATGGTGCCATCTGGGAAACGGGAAAGGCTATAGGCAAAGGGATACTACTTGAAGGTGACAGACTGCCAATTAAGGATATTACAAAGAAGGTATGTGATGCATTGGATGTGGATGTTAAGAAGCTAATATCCAGTGGAAGCATGATAATGGTTTCAGATAAGGAAAAGACGTCTGAATTGATTAAAACCCTTGAAAATGAAGGTATTCTAGCAACGGTCATCGGAAGAGTAATAGATTCAGGTATATTCGAAGTATCCCATGGGAAGACCACGGAAATTTCATCTCCCGGCTCTGATGAGTTATATAGAGCATTGGGATTCTAATCATTAATTACATTATTATTACAATTCTTGTGGTTTGTTGAATCTAACCTGTTAAAATGATATAAATATCCTATAGGAATGAATTGGTTATGGTTAAACTAGTGGAGGACATATTATGAGAAAAACCATATTTATTGCAGCTGTACTTTTGTTTATATTATCATTTAATATAGTATCCTTTGCAGAGACAAGTGTAAATGTCAGCGTTGATGGAGCACCTAGATCAGTTAGACAGGTTGCTGTCCTTGTGGATGGACAAAAGTTAAACACAGAGGTCCCTTCTTTTATAATGGGGGATCGTACCCTTGTGCCAATAAGATTTGTAGCTGAAAGCTTTGGTGCGGTTGTGGGTTGGGATCAGGATACAAAAACTGCAATTGTGGTTCATGATAATAATGTTGTAAGTCTTAGTATAGATAATACAAGAGTTGTGGTAAATGGTGAGACCAGATATTTGGATAAGAACTCCACACCAAAACTTGTTACATTTCCAGAATTGAAGGATTCCAGGACGATGGTTCCTGTAAGGTTCATATCAGAAGTTTTAGGATATGATGTGGATTGGGATGGAAATAGCTATACAGCAATGATATCCACACCAAAGGTCGAAGTACCCAATACTGAAAACATAACAGTTAACAATATTGGAATAGTACAGACTCCCAATGGGGATAACAGAGTTCAGATAAATGGAACTGGCAAATTATCATACAGATCCATGTATATAACCCAATCCAATAAATTGGTTATAGACATTGACAATGCCATGCTTAGAATACCGGGAACTTTAGCAAAACCAGGGGAGATATACTTAGACGGTCTAAATCTATATAAGGTTAACTACGCACAATTTACACAAGATCCAGATCCATATGTAACAAGAGTGGTTCTAACATTATATGAGCAAAAGGACCATAGAATAGTTACAAAGAACAATGGAAATACCATAGAGATAGCTTTTGATGATTATGTTGATGAAGAGATTAAAGAAGAGATAGATGAGATTACTGAAGAACAGAAGTCCGGTCTTATAACAACTGGAAGTATTGATGGAAAGAATGTCATCTATATAAATGGGCTTAGTAACCCTCAGTATTCAACCTCTGTATTGAAGGATCCCACAAGAATAGTTATAGATATAAAGGATACCATAATACAAGGTGAATTATACCAAGTATTTAATAATCCAATATCATTTGTGGATAGAATTAGGGCATCTCAGTATGTACCAGATCCACTTAACAATACTGAAAATATTGTTAGGGTAGTACTTGATATCAAGGAAGGTGTCAATGACCCTAGAATTGAAATTAGAGCAGAAGAAAACAGGTTAATAATAGTTCCTGAAGAAAACTTATGGGATCACATGGGATATGAGAAGCTTGATAATACTGGTATATTTACAATAAAAAATCAGTTTACATCCGCATATACAGTAAACTATGATAATCTTACAAAAGAGATGTTTATTACCATGCCTAACTTTGCAACATCTCTGCCGGAAGGCAACTTCATTGTAAATGATAATATTGTTAGACGTATAATCATTTCAAAGGATCAGATCAATACAACAGTGAATATCAACTTCAGAAGAACTGTAAATTACAATGTACTATCAAACCTTGTAGACCAGCAGATTAGGGTACAGGTGGAGAGAATAAACGATATAACTCCACAGGATAGAACCATAGTTATTGACCCTGGTCATGGTGGAAAAGACCCAGGCGCTGTTTTTGGGAGTCTTTATGAGAAGGATATTAACTTGAATATATCCCTTAAGCTGCAACAAGCACTTTTGGATTTAGGATATAATGTAATTATGACCAGGGAAACGGATGTATTTGTTGAACTGTATGATAGACCTGAAATAGCAAACAAAGCCAATGCAGATCTATTTATAAGTATCCACGCCAACTCAAATATAAAGCCTGAAATACACGGTTTGGAAGTGTTGTATGCATCAGCTCTGGAAGCCACATTAAAGCTAGATGATCAATATCCTTTTGCAAAGAGCATATATGATAATATACTTTCATTAACTGGTAATTCAGGAACTAGGAGTATAGTAAACAGTCCAAGGCTTGCAGTATTAAGAAGAACGTATATGCCTGCAGCTCTAATAGAGGTTGGGTACATGTCAAATGCAAAAGAGAGGGAGCTTATTGTAACAGAAGCTTTCCAAACTAATGTGGTCGATGGTATAGTAAATGGTATAATTAAGTATTTTAATGAATATTAAACTAAGGGAAGGTAAATCCTTCCCTTGTATATGTTGAAAGGGGATTTTTATGGAAATGTTTTTAGGTTATGCCCTTATTTTTTTTGCAAGGGTAATAGATGTTTCTATGGCAACTACTAGGACATTGATGGTGGTACAAGGAAGAAGATTACAAGCTGCTTTTATTGGATTTTTTGAAGTGGGAATCTATGTAACTGCATTGGGAAGGGTTGTTAGTTCACTGGATAATCCCTTTAATCTACTGGCCTACTGTTTAGGCTTTGCAGCGGGGAATTTTGTAGGGATTACAATTGAGAATAAGATTGCATTGGGGAATCTATCAGCTCAGATTATATTAAAGACTTCAAATAATGAAGAATTAGTGAACCAATTAAGACAAAACGGATTTGGCGTTACCATATTGGAAGGTCAGGGCATTGAAGGACCAAGGGAGGTTCTTAATGTAGCTCTTAATAGAAAGGACCTGGCAAAATTAAAGAATCTTGTGGACTCCATAGACAAACATGCATTTATGACAGTGAATAATATAAGCCCCATTAGAGGTGGATACTTTACAACAATGAAAAAGTAAAATTGCCCTAAGGGGCTTTTTATTTTGT
The DNA here is from genome assembly GCA_030602225.1 of Bacillota bacterium. Classification (GTDB taxonomy): domain Bacteria; phylum Bacillota; class Clostridia; order Tissierellales; family Tissierellaceae; genus Gudongella. Next base: position 16,611 of record JAUWAD010000036.1, read on the forward strand.
AAAAGTAAATAGAGAATTATCTGAATATATTAACTTGCTTTGTTTACTACAGCTTACTAATATGTTAAAATATTAGTAATTAAACAATCTCCGAGCATACTAACCTGATGATGGTTAATATGCCGTTAGGGTATAGTTGGAAACGGCTGTGCCTCCTGTTGGAAAGGAGAAGGGTATCGATATTTCCAAGGGGCAGTATCGATTTTTTTATTTCCTTTTCACCATAAAAAATAGAAAGGTGGAAAAAAAATGAAGAAAAACAGATTAAGAGTAATTACCCTTGTGCTTGTAGTAGCAATGGCATTAGGACAGTTGGCATTTGCACAGGATATGAATGTGGTTACAATATCAGGTGATGGTATTGAAAGCCCATTAAGTCTGACCATGGAGGCTTTACTTGCTGTACCAGCGGAAGGACAGATTGAAGATGAGTACATATACAACAGTAGAACGGGACAAAAGTCTGCAAGTGTAAAGGGTGTAAGCCTAAAGTATGTACTAGTTGAAATGTTAGGGTTGGAACTTGAAGAGGGAGAAGTTCATTTTACAGCATCTGATGGATATGCTATTGCACCACAACCACTTTCAGATGTATTAAGTGATGAATTGATGTATGTAATGGCTTACGAAATTGATGGAGAAAGCATTGATAATGACAATGATCCTGCAACTGATGAAATAGTAGTTTATAGGAAAGTTAAGACAGAAGGTGAATTTGGAACCGTTTTCAAACTTGTAGTAGAGATAGAAGTTAAAGCAACTGAAGCTGTTGAAGAAGAACCTGCTGAAGAAAAACCAGTAGTAGTTCCAGTTAATTTCACTGACATAACTGATGAGTTTGCATTTGCATCTGAAGCAATTGCAGCAATGGCACAAAAAGGAATAATCAATGGTGTAGGTGGAGGATTATACGCTCCAGGAAGAGAGTTCACAAGAGCTGAATTTGCAAAGATTATGGTTCTATCCCTTGGGTATGATCTGGGAGAATACGATGGAGGTTTCAGTGATGTAGCTGAATCTCAATGGTTTGCACCATATATTAAAGCTGCTGTTGATAATGGACTATTCAAGGGCTACACAGATGGAACATTCAAGCCAAACCAGACAATAAACAGACAGGAAATGGCAACCGTGGCAGGTAGAGGAGCAATTGCAGCTGGTCTAGTTGAAGAAGCAAGGGTTCTGAAATTTGTAATGTCAAAATCCAATTACACTGACAAAGATGAAATAGCTGATTGGGCAGGAAATTACGTGGCATGGTTAGAAGCTCAGGGAGTATTTGCAGATGTTTCTGGAGAAGTATTCCAGCCAACGAAAGTTGTTAATAGAGCAGAAGCAGCAGTTATAGTATATATGGCACTTCTAGCCCAATAAAATAATTAAGAGTTAGCTATTAAATTAGTAGACGGGCGAGGGCAGTTTGCATCGCCCGTATTTTTAAAGACAGGAGGGATATTATGAGGCATAAGCTTACTAAAGGAAGGAAGCTATTAAATATTGTGTTGGTTTTAGCACTGCTACTAACACATTTTTCCATACTTGCTGGACCTGCATTTGGTTCTACTCCGGAACTTGTTATAACTGGAACGGGAGTTAATAATGAAGTAAGCATAAGGTCTGATGACTGGAAGAATTATACCTTAGTGGAAAGAATTTACTCCACCAATAACAGCCTTGGGTTTCACAAGATAATAAAGGTAAAGGGATATGATCTTGAAACCCTCATAGGCAAGGATAATCTAAAGAGTGGCGTGGATTATAATGTAACTTTTCTTTGTGCTGATGGATTCAGGTTTGAAAAGAAACTAAGTGAGCTTTTCCAAGTATATACATATGGAGATTTTACTGAAAGTAGCAAGGAGTTAGTCAAACCAATGCTTGGTAGGTACCAGGCTGTTCTTGGGGACTTCCCAAAGAATTCCTTTTCGCCTCCAGTAAGCTGGACTGACAGGGCTCTTACTGAAAATGACCTTGATAGGGATTTTCCAAAGCTTGTATTTGGGCAGAAGAATATTGATGATATGAATATGAGCCAATGGGGGAAACAAATTATTAAGATAACCATTGGGGATGATATAAGAAGCGGAAGTTCATCAGATTCTCCATATAGACACCTTTCATATGATGGTGCCCCATATAATATCGATGCCATATCAGGAGCTACCTTTACAATTGAAGGACCTGGGGTTGAAGGATACAGAGCAATTTCAGTTAGACAGATTGAAGAAGATTTTGCAGGCCATGAAAGGGTCTCATATTACGAAAAAGTTGGAAGTAAGATAGTCAAGAATACCTACGAAGGGATAAATGCTCAGTACCTAATAGATAATTATGTCAAGATTAGGGAGAATGTCGGGAATGTGGTATTTAAGAATAAATCCAGACAAACAATACTAACAGTACCCATAGAGAAGTTAAGTGAATACACCATAGCCTATGGTGTGAATGAGGTTCCATATGTGTATTTGGATCTAGATGTGGGATATAGGGCTGATAAGTATAACGATTTTTGATGTTTTAAACTAGTTTTTAATCAAAGTAGCTTAACTGCAAAAGCATTTTCAAACGTGGCATACATATACATTGAGGAAAAGGATGCCAAGAATATATATGAGCATACCTATGAACCATATAATAGTCCCAAGTATACTGATTATGAGATAATAATCCACGGAAATGCTATGGATA
>JAUWAD010000109.1 GCA_030602225.1 Bacillota bacterium
CTCCTGAAGAAGGCAGTACCTTTATTAGTCATGCCTTCAGGTACTAAAACCATATAGGCAGAGGCTCCATGTCAATGGCAAATCGGAAACAACGAAATATATTTTTTATACTAAATGCGACAACTTGCTTGACAAACTCCGGGTAATAAACCATTCTAATGTTTCTGTTGGGCAATTAATATTAATGGTTATTGAATGGACATTGATCCCTTCGACAACCGTGGGGATGTCTTTCCACATATGTACATTTCTTTGAACTATCTGCTGTATAAAACTCTATATCGAACAATACCCTTGCGTATTCCACAGCTATATTAAGGGAATTCCTAACAAATGCCTTACAGCAGCATGGACCAGAGAGGGAAGCTGTACTGTTGATGATATCCCTTACAACATACATGGTTTTGGAAGTTTCCTCATCCTTTGGGCAAGCTGCTCCAAGTAGAATACTAAAGCATGCTCCAATAGCTGGAGCCACACCACACACCCCAGTAAGTCCACAATATCCTCCTACAGCCTGCTTTCTTGTCCTTTGAAAAACCTCATCTATGTGGTCATCCGATACTTTAATAGTTCCCTCATTTCTTAAGGCTGCAAGGAATGCTCCAGCTGCAATCCATGCATTTTCACACCCTAACATGGGTACAAGTTCATTCTCCATTAATTGTTCAGCAATTACAAAAGGATTTCCTTCTTGAGTTGTCTTTACATACTCTGTTATGAGATCAAAAATATCATTGCTGTGACAGCTATCACAAATGTAGTGCTCATTAGAGCAGTAAATATTACCGATTTCCTTTTTACCACATTTGTAGCAAGTCATTGCCTTACCCATGGATAAATAGGTTAATGCATGACCACAAATCTGGCAGTTTTCGGTATTTATTTCTTTGAGATACTCACCAGTATCTATTTTTGGTGCTCAACAACTTTCATATTGTTGTTTAAGCTTCGTCTCTTTATCCATGATGAAATCAACTCCATATCTTTATACTATATATTTACTTAACTATAATTGTTTTAATATTTGCTTGCAACTACCAAACTAAAAGTCTTGTAATCATTTGACTATGGCAAATCACATCTATTAGAAGGATTAGCATTAAACTGCTTTTGGCTTCTAAAGTTTATCGAAGCTATAGATTTATTCCCTGGATACAATTAATCAGGAGATTTTCCATACTCATTTATCATAAATAGAAGAGTAACACTCATCAACTCTTTTAAAGCATCCATATTAATATCAGAGAGTTTTTTAACATAAATACATACTTTGCCTCTTTTGAATTTACCTAAGTCCTCAAGTAAATACTCATGTTCTTTAAGCCCTGTAAAAACATAAAGTGATATGGCTGCTTTCCTTGGTGAAAATCCAAGTAATGGCCAGTCTCCTTCTTGTTTACTCCTCTTCGACTTATAATGATAGGAACCAAATCCAATCATTGTTGGACCCCACATCTTGGGAGGAGAGCCAGTAATCTCTTCCATGATTCTAATAAGTTCATGGCTATCTTTAATTTTTTGGTCATTGTTAGAAAAGCCTTTGATAAATTCATAAACATCAGCATCATGCTGTTTTGTTTTGATTTCACTCATAAAAATTCTCCTTTTAATCTGTATGTTAGTTACATCATCAACTATTTTATACCCTCTATGTCATTAAACAATATTATTTCTTAAAATGATAAAATTACTCTGAGCCAAAAGTTCAATATAAGTAGACAAATGATAGAAATCAAGGAATATAAACCATTGAATTTAGTATTCTTTTGTATTTGACAAGATTAAAGTACATTATTTGAGACCAATAACTTATCTAAATCTTTTATCCTAAGCACAATATATTAAAATTATCAAAGTTTCCAATCATATGAGTAGTTGCTACAAACATTAAAGATTAAACATATTTGCATATAAAGCGGATATAGTATATAATTAGTCAGCATCCAGTAAATCAGGAGAGAGATATATAAAAATTTAAATATATGAGTTAAAACATTTTGGAAGTATTAATATCATATCAAAGGAGAAGTTATATTGTCATTTAAAGATTTAAAATTAATTGAGCCAATACAAAAAGCTTTAAAAGTAGAAGGATATACTGAGGCTACTCAGATACAAGTAAAGGCAATCCCGGAACTACTTGAAGGCAAGGATTTGTTAGGTTGTGCTCAAACAGGTACAGGTAAAACTGCTGCTTTTGCAATCCCCATATTACAGGGACTGCATAAAGAACAGCTAGAAACAAAAGAACGTAGAAAACTAAAGGCATTGGTAGTTGCACCAACAAGAGAGTTAGCCATTCAAATCTCTGAAAGTTTTAAATCCTACGGAAGATATCTGGGATTAAAGACCATGGTAATATATGGTGGTGTAAGTCAGAATCCACAAACAAGGGATTTAGGTCATGGTGTGGATATTCTGGTTGCAACCCCAGGGAGATTACTTGATTTAATAAATCAGGGATTCATAAGTCTAAAGAATATAAAGTATTTCGTATTGGATGAAGCTGATTTAATGCTGGATATGGGAATGTTAAAAGATGTTAGGAAAATTATTAAATTCATTCCAGAAGTTAGACAGACGATGTTTTTCTCTGCTACCATGCCAACTGAAATTGGTGAACTGGCAAATTCCATATTGAATGATCCAATTAGAATAGACATTACACCAGAATCCCCTACAGTGGAGATAATAAAGCAAAGTGTATATTATGTAGATAGAGTGAACAAAGTCAACTTACTGGTTAATATCTTGAAGGATAAAGAAATAGAGTCGGTTATAGTATTCTCAAGAACTAAGCACGGTGCTAATAAAATAGTGTCTTCTTTAGAAAAGGCAGGGTTAAAAGCTGAAGCCATACACGGAAACAAGTCTCAAAATGCCAGACAGTTGGCATTGAATAATTTCAAGGAAAGAAAGATAAGAATACTGGTGGCTACCGATATCGCGGCAAGGGGTATAGATATCGATCAGCTATCACATGTTGTAAACTTTGATTTGCCAGAAGTACCTGAAACCTATGTTCACAGAATAGGTAGAACTGGTAGAGCTGGCCTTGGTGGAAAGGCAATATCATTTTGCGATCATGGAGAAAAGCCATTACTTCGATCAATTCAGAAAGTAATATCTAAAACGATACATGAAGTAACAGATCATCCCTATCCTTTAGTGGATACAACAGATAAACCAAAAGAAAGATCAAGTAAAAAACACTCAACACCAAAACCATATAACTCAAATGATCTAGCTGAAAAGAGTAAAAGTACAAAAACCGGTAAGATTAGAAGAGAAAGAAGATCAGACGAAGCTAAGAAAAGTGTTCAAAAGAAGAATGACAGGAGAAAAAAATCTCATTGGAGTTCCAGATAAGCAGCATTTTTTAGTTTGAATTTTTCATAATAAAGATAATATCCAAAAGCATCCACTTAATTTAAAGGGGATGCTTTTATTAATGTAAGTCCATTAACCTTAGCGCTATTAGTAGGTTGATTTTTTATTATGGAAGAATAGTATTGAGTACACAAATAAATATTTAATCCTTTATATTTGTTGTGATATACTATTTGTAATGGTTTGAGCTGTATATATGGAGTATGAAGGTATAGAATAAGAGTGTAACATGAAGGTATACATACTCATAAAATGGAGGTTTTATGAGTATATGAGGAGAAAAGATTAATTAAATGATGAAATACTAAAGATGAATATCTAAGTTATGGTTAAAACTAAAATTATGGGAGGGCACGATGGAACTTAAAAAACTTATTGAGAAAAATTTAATGGAGTATGTTAATACCAAGACTCACACAGGTACTGAGTTGGAGACTAACAACGTAATTTTCTTTGAAAATTGGGTCAAAAGAGTTGAATACTTAAAGAATAATCCTTCGAACTATGGCATCTTCAAAATTGAAGGAGACCATTTAAAAAGAGCTGTTCCCTGGGCGTTGCTAAAGGGAAGAGGAGATGATACAGTTATTTTGATTCACCACACCGATACTGTAGATATAAATGATTATGGAAATTACAAAGAGTACGCATATAACCCATATGAAATAACTAAGAAATTCCTAGATGAAAATGTAGAAATGGATCAAACTTCAAGGAATGACTTAGATAGTGGCAAGTGGTTATTTGGAAGAGGTGTAGCTGATATGAAAGGGGGGGCTGCCATTCATCTTTCTCTATTTGAAAAATACTCAGAGATTGAGAATTTCAATGGAAATATTCTTCTCCTTGGACTACCAGATGAGGAGAATCTTTCAGCAGGAATGAGAGGAGCTATAAATTTAATTAAAGAGCTAAAGGAGTCCCACCATCTTAACTATAAGTTATTATTGAATGTTGAACCCCATGAAAGAAAAGATCAAAATGTGGCTACAATATACGACGGTTCTGTAGGAAAGATAATGCCAATTTTCTACGTGAGAGGAAAATTAGCCCATGTGGGTCAGGTGTTTAGAGGGTTGAATCCAATTAATCTGCTGTCTGAAATAGTTAGAAATACTGAACTATGTATGGATTTCATAGAAAAAGTTGGTAATACAACCACACCTCCACCCACTTGGCTATATATGAAGGATAGAAAGCAGGTTTATGATGTATCTTTGCCCACTGAAGCATGTGGATATATGAGTATACTGACCTTGGATAAAAGTCCCTCAGAGATATTTGACCATCTTGAAAGAATTAGCCTTCAATCATTTAGAAATGTCATATCTGACATGAATAAAAGCTACAAAGTGTATTTAGAAACCGTGGGTGAAGACTACTCTGAGCTTGGTTGGAAACCAAATGTGAAGAAGTATGGAGACCTATATAATGAGGCATTAAAAGAGTCAGGAGAAAATTTCATTAAGGCACTAGGTGAGTTAATGGAAGGCATAAAGTCCAGTATTGAAAACAATGAAATGTCAATGGTTGAAGGAGCCTATAGAATAATAGAGAAAACATTGGGATTTGTTAAAGATACTTCTCCAGTGGTTGTAATTGGTTTAGCCCCTCCTTATTATCCTAACGTTCATAACAGTATGATTCCTGAAGTGTATGATGAGATAAAGGAAATAACAGATATTCTAGTCAATCATGCAAAAGATAAATGGAATCAGGACTACACACTGCAGACATATTTTACAGGCATATCTGATTTGAGCTATGGTTTGTTTAAGTCCAATAATGAGGATATAAAGTATATAGAAGATAATATGCTTCTTTGGAACGATCTTTACAG
>JAUWAD010000096.1 GCA_030602225.1 Bacillota bacterium
ATTAAATCCAAATGGCTTCATAAGTGATATTAAAGGATTAAACTCAATTCTTTTTGAATTTATCATATTTCTAGTTCTAGGATGATCGCTAACCATGATAGGCATTTCATATTTTTCTGCTATTGTATTTAAACTCTCTACTAAATCCATGAAGTTCTGTTCAGAGCTGATATTCTCTTCTCTATGAGCAGACACTACAAAATACTTCTCAGTTTCGAGTCCCAATCTTTCAAGCACATCAGATCTTTCAATGTCTTCTTTTCTAGAGTTAAGAACTTCAAACATTGGACTACCTGTTTTTATAACTCTATCTGCAGGTAGGCCTTCTCTTAAGAGATATTCTCTAGCAATATCACTATAGGTTAGGTTGATATCTGCAGTGTGGTCCACTATTTTTCTGTTTGTTTCTTCAGGGACTCTCTGGTCAAAGCATCTATTTCCTGCTTCCATGTGGAAAATGGGGATATGTCTTCTCTTTGCAGCTATTGCACATAAGCAGCTATTTGTATCTCCGAGTACTAAAAATGCATCCGGCTTTATTTCTTCAAGAATTGGATCAATCTTAACTAGAATGTTCCCAATCGTCTCAACAGCAGTTCCCGTTGCAGCATTGAGAAAATAATCCGGCTTCTTTAGATTGAAGTCATTAAAGAATACTTCATTTAATTCATAGTCATAGTTCTGTCCTGTATGAACAAGAACGTGGTCAATCGCTTCAGATTCTTCTAATTTATTAATAACAGCTGACAGTCTGATTATTTCGGGTCTAGTCCCAACGACTGTCATTACTTTTAATTTCTTCATCAGTTATACCTCCAAATAATAAGTATCAGGTTTTTCAGGGTCAAATGTTTCATTGGCCCACATTATCGTAACCATATCTGTATCACCAAGATTTTCAATATTATGTGTATAGCCTGTTGGTATATCAACAACTTCCATCTTGTCACTACTTACGAAATACTCAAGGACTTCATCTGAATCAATTTTTCTAAACCTGATAACACCCTTACCACTTACCACTAAAAACTTCTCATTCTTCGTGTGATGCCAGTGGTTACCTTTTGTGATTCCAGGTTTTGAGATATTAACCGAAACCTGTCCACGATCAGGTGTTTTTATAAATTCTGTAAAAGATCCTCTCTGATCTACATTCATCTTTAAGTCATAGCTAAACTGATTTTCTGGCAAGTAGCTTAGATATGTACTGTAGAGTTTCTTGGTAAATGCTTCCGACATATTTGGCACTGACCTATCTTCTCGGCTCTTCTTGAAAGAATAAATCAAATCTACTATTCCTCCGAGAGTGATGGTATGTGTTACAGGAACTTCGCAGAATAAATCTACTGTATTTTCATTTCCTTCTAACGCATTAATCAGTTCATTAACCACATCATCTATATATACAAGGTTCATTACGACGCTTGGATCATTCACTTGAATAGGTAATTCATGAGCAATATTATGACAGAAAGTAGCTACTGCACTGTTATAATTAGGTCTACACCATTTACCAAACACATTTGGAAATCTGTAAACAAGTACTTTAGATCCTGTTTCTTTGCCATAAGCAAATAAGAGATTTTCTCCCGCCTTCTTACTTTCACCATAAGGATTATCTAACTCAGCTTGAATGGAAGACGAAATCATCACCGGGCAAGTGTTATTATATTTCTTAAGAGAATCTAATAGATTAGAGGTGAAACCAAAGTTACCTTCCATAAACTCAGATTGTTCTTTTGGACGGTTAACTCCCGCGAGATGAAACACAAAGTCAGCTTCTTTACAGAATCCATCAAGTAAAGAAGGATCTGTATCTCTATCGTACTCAAAAATCTCAGTATACTTTCTATTTCTCAGCTCTGCTATTAAGTTTTTCCCTATGAAGCCCTTTGCTCCAGTGACTAAAATCTTCATTATCTATCCCAACTTTCCAATTGTTCTCTTACATAATCAAGCTGAAGTAGCTTTTCTTTAATCTGCTCTATATTAAGCCTTTCTGTGTTATGAGAGTTATACTCATCTTCTGATGAAAGCTTTTGGTCGCCTTCAACAAAGTACTTATCGTAGTTTAAGTCTCTCTTGTCAGCTGGAACTCTATAGAATCCACCCATATCTTTTGCAACAACATGCTCTTCTTTTGTTAGAAGTGTCTCGTAAAGTTTCTCACCGTGACGAGTACCAATTACTTTGATTTCGTTATTTGCGTTGAAAAGTTCCTTAACTGCTTGAGCTAAGTCCCCAATGGTTGATGCTGGCGACTTTTGAACCATAATATCTCCTGCCTCAGCATTTTGAAAAGCGAATACAACAAGTTCAACAGCTTCTTCAAGACTCATTAAGAATCTTGTCATATTAGGGTCTGTAACAGTGAGAGGTTGTCCATTCTTAATCTGATCTATAAACAGTGGAATTACTGATCCTCTTGAAGCCATAACATTACCATATCTCGTACCACAAATAAGTGTTCTTTCAGGATCAACAGTCTTTGCTTTAGCTACAAAGACCTTCTCCATCATTGCTTTTGAAATTCCCATTGCGTTAATCGGATAGGCTGCCTTATCTGTAGAGAGACATATTACCTTTTTAACTCCCATCTCAATAGCACCAGACAATACATTATCTGTTCCTAATACATTAGTTTTTACCGCCTCAAGAGGAAAGAACTCACAAGAAGGTACTTGCTTAAGAGCAGCTGCATGAAAGATATAGTCCACTCCATGCATTGCATTTTTAACACTTGCAAGGTCTCTAACATCTCCTATATAAAACTTCAACTTATCATTCTTATAAAGTTTTCTCATATCATCTTGTTTCTTTTCGTCACGAGAAAAAATACGAATTTCTTTAATATCTGTATTTAAGAATCTTTTCATTACTGCATTTCCAAAAGATCCTGTTCCACCTGTGATTAGTAAAGTCTTTCCTTTAAACATTTAACTTTTCCTCCACTCCATACTGTTTGTTAAAATATATATCCATCTTATCTAGTAGAATATTTTTATTAAAATGACTATCATAATACTTCCTAGCATTATCGCCTAGTATTTTAAGTTCTTCTCTGGACTTGCTTGATAGCTTTATAATATTATCAGCTAGTTCTTCTGCATTACCCGGTCTGCCGCATAAACCCGAATTTGATTCTTTAATAATCTTTGCAGTTTCACCTGCTGCAGATGCAATGTTTGGAATCCCGCAAGCCATATAAGATTGAAGCTTAGCAGGTATAGTCATTGCAAATAACGGGCTATCCGTCAGACTAAGAAAAGCAGCATCACTTGCAGCCATGAACTCAGGTATTCTAGTTGCTGGTTGCTTGGGGATGAAATTAAACATGTCATCCAATCCCTTAGAATTGACTATGTTTACAAACTCATTCTTATATCTGCCATCTCCAACGATATTAAATCTTATCTGTTTTTCAGATTTAGTCTTTATGATTTCTGCTGCTTTGGGAAGAATATCCAGCCCTTGGGCAGTACCAATATTCCCTGCAAAAATGACATTGAACGCATCATCTTTTGGTATCTCTGGGATACTCATTTCCTCAATCGGAATATAAAAATCTTCAGCATATTGAGGCCAGTACTCGATTTTATCTAGTGGAACTCCACGATCATTGATAGATTTAACGAAGCTTTCTGACGTGGTAAATATCCTAGTACAGCCTCTATATATGTAGTCAACCATTTTACCAATGGCACCAATAATTTTCTTATTCTTGATTCCGGTTATTATTTCAACATTTTCGGGCCATAGATCTTGAACATACAAGTAGCAAGGAATCTTCCTCTTCTTTGCATACCAAACACCAGGAAGAGCCTGTGTCATTGGAGAAACCTCAAATATAAATACATAATCCGCTTTTATCTTAGTAAACATCTTCCAGAAGAAACCTGATACCACAAATGACAAATAATTAAAAGCAAGCATGATTGAATTATTTCCTCTCGGAACTAAAGGAATTCTTATGATATCCATCCCGTTGTAGGTTTCTTTTCTCTTCTTGAATAGCCCATACCCATCATAATATTTACCTTGAGGGTAGTTTGGAATGCCTGTAACTACCGTTACTTTGTATCCTCTTCTCACCCACTCTGTGCAAATATCATTGATACGAAACTGTTCAGGGTAGAAATATTGCGCAATTACTAATATATATTTTTTCAAGCTCTTATCCACCCTTCCTAATTATTTCTCCGTCAACTCAATAGATTCTCTAAAATCTCTTATTCGGTAATTCGCCTTATCGTAGTCACTCATAGACTTCTCATAAACCAAATTGCCGAATACCTTATTAACTATCCCTATCCCAAACATCAGTCTCAACACAGGGTTAAACAGCCTAGTCATCATGATCTTCTGCCCATGAACCTCAGCAATCGTCCTAACCAACTCACTAGTCTTTACATACTCTTTGTCCTGCGGGAAGTATAGTCCTGTCTCTTCATGATCAATCATTACCTTGATGAACTCACAAAGATTATCTATATGAAGCATACTGCGCTCATTATTGATATCAGGGAAGACCGGTATCTTCTTAGCCATATTTGCAAGTCTTGGATAATTTCCTTTGGATCCTTTTCCATAAATCATAGGTGGTCTGAGCATAACTATTTTGAAGTCAATAGACTCTAAATGCTTGATGCCTTCCTCCGCCTGCAGCTTACTATTTCCATAGAAGTTACTCGGTGTTGGAACTGTATTTCTATCTATAACTCTCTTGCTACTGCTGCTGTCACCGTAGACAATAATGCTGCTCATAAAAATGAACTGCTTTACACCTTCTGCCTTGGCCTTCTCAGCAGTTTCAATAGTTAAATCTCTATTTACTTTATAGTAGAGGTCTTCCATCTTTGGGTCTGATGACACGTGAGCAATCCCAGCTACATGAAATACAACATCATACTGAGAGAAGTCCTTCTCTTTCCATGACCCATCTTTCATATCAACCGTATCTACTTTATATTTATTAGGTTCTCTCATGAGCCAATTTTCAAGAGATGTACCTATATAACTGTTTTTTCCTGTAATAAGAACTCGCTTCATTGTTTCACCTCTTATAAGTTGGAATGACTCGAACCTTTACTCTCTTCTTTATCTTTAGTCATCTTTGCAATAACGCCAGTTCCGCCTTCTATGACACCCTTGCTTCTTAGAACAGCTGTAAATGTCCCTATGAAACATATAAGGTCAAACCAAAGACTTCTCTTTCTAACGTATTCCCCATCCAACCTAGACTTTTCTTCTATAGGCAATTCATCTCTACCATTAATCTGCGCCCATCCAGTCAATCCTACCGGCACATCATTCGCACCGTACTTGTCTCTTTCTTCAATCAGATCATACTGATTCCAGAGTGCTGGTCTAGGCCCGATAATACTCATCTCGCCTTTAAAGATATTGATAATCTGTGGTAGTTCATCTAAGCTTGTCTTTCTTAAGAACTTGCCAACCTTTGTAATCCACTGATCAGGATTCTCTAAGAGATGTGTTGGCGTGTCCTTTGGCGTATCGATTCTCATCGTTCTAAACTTCAATATATGAAAATGACTCTTATGGATCCCAACTCTCTTCTGTTTAAAGAGAACAGGTCCAGGGGAGTCAATCTTGATCGCTATAATGAGTACTAAAAAAACAGGAGACAATATGATAAGTCCGAGTGTAGAAAGTATGATATCTATTAATCTTTTGATTTTTAAGTAAACCATGATAGTTCCTCCTGCTCTATGTAAATGTATATTGATGGTTGTAGAACACCTTGTTTTCTCAATCTATCTGTGTTGTGTGGTGCTGAATACGAGCACTATATCTTGCATAATTCCGACTCATGATTGGATGCTTATACGTGTAATGCTTCTGTAACATTAGTACATTTGACGATTATCCTTAATCCCTTGATATTACTGGCTTACAGCCTGTTTATCCTTTCACCATACTCACGTCGTAATAGATCCCCAATATTAACATGGATTATTGAAAATTGACATCGTCTAATTCAACTTTTAAATATTTGATTCAAATTAACAAATCAATTATTTAAAACAAGATTTATCAAATTGTCATCTACATATGAATTTATCTAAAAATTTTTAAGTTTTGACATTATTTAAGAACGCAACTCAATTAAAAATAATCAAATGATGAATTCTATGCTTGATTACATTTGCAACCACGGTATCTCTTCAAATAGGTTATTAATTCATTATGATAAAATTAAATACACATTGAACAAACATCATGATAATAATCATTAAGAAATTGATTAGAAAGGAATCTTAAAGATCAACTCCATGCTTCAAAAGATAGAAAACATAATTCTTATCTAATGTCTTATTAATGATTAACAACTATTTAATGCTGTAAAGTAAATAGAAACTACTATTTTGGGAGTCTACAATGAAACCAATAACACAGTAAACATTAAGGTAAATATAAAATTCAGTTTAAGATACAGCTTCGCCCACAGACATGACTCGCATGCAGTGTCGTAATGGTAATCCAACTCGTCTTAAGATGCTCCAGGCAACCATTAAGAGGATGAGTTGTGCTTGTTATTGCTTAGAAAGTATCTCTAAGCTAACTTTAACTTCTTTCACTTCATTAAACAAGGGAATTTCAAGTATAGCCATTTTCTTATGGCGATCAATATACTTAATTTGTGATTCTAGTCCCATTAGAGGGCCTGAAGTAACAATGACTTTATCATCCTTAACAAACCCAACCGATGATTCAAACAAGCCATCATTCCTAAAGAATGGAGTAATTGTACGAACTTCTTCATCTGATAAAGCAGAGACATCCTTGTCAGCATGGGATAAAACCTTAATAAATCCTTTAATTGGATAGACATAATGTTGGATAAATGCTCTAAAATCCTTATTCTCTTTGCTCGTTTTAATAAACACATAACCTGGAAATAACAACTGTTCCTCTTTTATTACATCTGTTCTTTTTTTAATCAACTTAATCTTTGAAGGTACAATGGCTTCCATCTCTTCATAAGAATTAATAAATTCTTTGATTTTATTCTCATACCTTCTTAAGACGAAGAGAATGTAAATATTCATACATTCTCCTGGTGTTTAAAGGTTGGAATCATTTGTTCTA
>JAUWAD010000051.1 GCA_030602225.1 Bacillota bacterium
GATGAATCACTTAATCTTAGTTTGAAGTTTCTTGCATTTGCTCCATTTAACACCCTAAATCTCATTTTCCTCTGATCCACTTCCAAGTATGGAGTAATGGTACCATTAACCAACATCTTATCCCCATAGGCACCTTCCATCATATTATCAAAATATATAAAGGAACCATCACCATCAAACCTTCTGTCCTGAAGTATCAATGGTATATCATTAACACCATAATCATCAGGTAGGTTCAAGGATTGAGAATTGTCATCATCGACTATGATTAGACCAGCTAAACCGTAATAAACTTGTGTTGCAGTTGTACCCATAACATGGGGATGGAACCAAAGTGTTGCTGCTTCCTGCTGTATTGGGAAAGTAGGTCTCCAGAAATCTCCTGGTTCAATTCCATGGTGAGGTCCTCCATCATGTTCACCCTCCACTTCCAATCCATGCCAATGGACTGAGGTAGCATCCTTTAATCTGTTTTCCACATTTATGGTTACTTCATTTCCTCTCTTGACCCTTATGACAGGACCTAAATAATCTCCATTATATCCTAATGTTGGTGTGGAAAGACCTTCTAGAAAATTACTGTTCCCTTCCTGAACTATTAAATTAAATTCCGACTTATTTTCTTCAGGATTTATATCCTCTAATAACATAGGAATTGGAAGAGCTCTAATAATTTCAGTGCCCTTGTCACCTACTTGTTCATTGGTACTTTCAGATTGACCAGGAGCTTCTGGAACATTTGGAGCTATGGATAGATCCTTTCTAGTTCCAAGGCTTGACACAAACCCAAATATTCCAAATGCAATCAGTAATACTCCTGCTATTATGCCCAGTAGCCATCTATTGTGCATTCAATCACCTCATTTTTAACTTACAAATCCAACATCCTACAAATCTATATCAAGTCCTATGGGACTTATTTAAATCACAACAATCCAATCTTCTGCTTCCAAAGGATTCTTCATTTCCTTTGGATATCCACTGAATTAATTGATTTATTTTACTTTTTAAATACTTAATCATTTAAACCTCACTCCTTTATAAGAACTTTTGGTATTGTTATTACGAACTTAGAACCTTCACCAACATCTGAAATAATCTGGATATTCCCTTGAAGTATTCTAAGGTTTTCCTTCACAACGAATAGTCCGATTCCTTCACCTGATGTATTATTGGATTCAACTCTATAATAGGCTTCAAAAATCCTGTCCAGATCCTTCTTATCTATTCCTACACCATTGTCCTCAATTTGTATAATCAAATCTTCATCTGATATGTGATAGTCTATTTTTGTAAATCCACCAGATTTGGTGAATTTATATGCATTAGTCAATAGGTTATAGACGATCTGACTCAATTTAAACTTGTCAGTTTCCATGAATATCTTTTCATCAGATAGAAGAGATAATTCTATTCCCTTTTTATCGAATTGAGCTTTCAGACCATTTACAATCTGTCTTAAAATCTTTGATATCTCAAACTCCTCAATTACAACACTATCTGAACTCTGTTCAGCATCAATTAAGCTCCCCAGATCAGAAATTATACTTATAATATTGTCCACCTGACCTCTTAATACTTCTATCTCCTTTGAGTCAACATCTATAACTCCATCCTCTATCCCTTCAATATGTGTTTTTAATATTGTCAGCGGTGTCCTTGTCTCATGAATTAACTTATCTGTGATTTCCTTTCTGCTTCTGTGTTTTATTCTGAGCCTATAGCTTAGATCCTCCAGACTTCCTCTAATACTTGTAATTTCTGAGATAAATGATTTTTCTGTTCTCACGGACTTACTTTCCTGAATCTCATTTGCTATTGCTGCAGTATCCTTTAAGTCCCTACTCATGGTCTTACTTAGGTAAATCCCAATAGTAGCTGAAATTCCCATGGCAATCAACGCTGCAATAAGACTGTTGGATATAAGGGCGTTTTTGAAGAATCTGCTAATATATGAGTTATCCGTGGAACTATGTCTGGTGATATATAAATCTCCTATAGGTAAATCATCAGATAAGAGACTATACAATTCAGTTTCCTCATTTTCAGAGGAAATCATTCTTTGCATCCCACCACCCATCATCATATTATGCTCATAAACACTTGTGGAGACATCAGCCAGTAGTCTACCTTCGCTATCAAATAATCTAATCCTGAATATGGGATCAACAAGATGAGTCTCAAGATCGGCAACAAGTTGGGCATCTGATCTATCATCATTTATTAACACACCTCTTGAATATTCTATTATCTGTTCAACATGGATTTCATAGGTTTCCTTCAAATAACTTACAAAGAATCTATCAGTAAGAGAACCAAATATCAATGAGTTTATGCTTACAGAAACCAGGGCTATTAAAAGCACAGTTATTAGTAATAGTTTTCTGATGGTCATTCTCTTTCACCGCCAAACATATATCCTGCTCCATACTTGGTCAAAAGGTATTTGGGGTCACTGGGATCATCCTCAATCTTAGCCCTCAACCTTCTGATATGAGTATCTATTGATCTGTCTATACCTTCGTAATCATATCCAAATGCTAGACTGATTATCTGGTCTCTACTTAGAATAATACCTTTGTTTTCCATTAAAACTCTCAATAACCTGAATTCAGTTGAAGTAAGCTCTATTGATTCTCCATTCTTCTCCAAGATCATGTTCCCTAGATTTAATGTAATCTCTCTAAAACTCAGAGACTTACTTTGATTATCATTATATACTCTTTTAAAAATCGATTTTACTCTCCTCATTAATTCCTTTGGACTAAATGGTTTAGTCACATAGTCATCAGCACCAAGATCAAATCCCTTAATCCTATCAGGTTCCAATTCCCTGGCAGTGAGCATTATCACCGGAACATCGGAAATTTCCCTAATATCAGTCAATACCTGAAATCCATCTATCCCTGGTAGCATCACATCAAGTATAACAAGATGAAAGGTATTTTCAGAAAAGGCTTCCAGAGCACTTAGTCCATCTTCAACTAATATGTGCTCATAACCTTCATTTTGGAGATATTTGATTATTATGCTGCTGATATCTTTATGATCCTCTACTACCAATATTCTCTTACTCATACCTATTCACACCTTTGCATTTATCTATATATGAAATCTACCCTTATTTTCAATTATTACTCTTAAGGTTTTCTTCTCTTATTACTTATTTAGAATATTTTTCTTTTTTAAATATTCCTCTTCAGAAATTTCCCCGTTCACATATCTCTCCTTAAGGAGATTCAGTAGATTTTCATCATTATTACCATTTCTTTTCTTGTGAAGTATGATAAAAATCAACGAAACAAACAAGATTGTAAGTCCCAATCCAATAAACATCCCCCATGGCCCCCAGGTGCCCATGAATCCACCAGAGAAACATCTTCCAACTCCATAAACACTATTTCTAAACATCATCTCAAACTATCTCCTCTACACAATTATTTTTTTAGTACTGCTTTCATCCTCTTGTATGTTTCCTCATCAATTTCTCCATTTACATATCTTTCCTTCAGTAACTTTTCAGCTTCATCTTTTTTATTTGTGAAGATATTATTTCCTTCTCCAGTTAATAAAAAATATGCTATCACTATGAACAACAATGGTAATACTAACATAAGATCATCTCCCTTCTTCCTTTATCCCAATTATCTCAGTTAATTGTTGCATAAATATGACAAATCAGAGAATTTACTCAGTCCTAAGTTGAATTTTATCAGATTATATTTTTTTTACTTTGAGTCATAATTCAGCCACAATGATATTACATAATAGTGTCAAGATAGAAAAATAAACTAAATTCTCTAGGAGGAAAAAATGAAAAAATACCTTATATTATCAATAGTGACACTATCCATCTTAGTATCTTCAAGCTCAGCCTTTGCAGCTAATAATGTTTCAAGAATGGCTACTACAAAAGGAGGTCTACACGTGGCACAATGTGCTCAGGAAATGGATCGTGGAATATCATCATGCTTACAAATGCCTGAATGTCATTAATAAAGTGAATGTTAAAGAAGAGTTGCCATATACAGGCAACTCTTCTTTCATTTAGTTGGTTAATACCTTACTCTATGATTATATTAACGAGACACCAAGGGAGTATTTTTTAATTATAAATAAAACTACTTCATATACTTCAAAGGCTTAGGTCCAATTTAATGACCCTAAGCCTTTGATTTTACAATTATTTAATTCAAATCCTAAAAATTAATTAGTAGCATAGTCAGCACTAATGTTTACTCTCTTAAGTCTAAGTGAATTATATACCACATTTAGTGAACTCACAGCCATTGCAGCAGCTCCCAGCATAGGATGCAGTAGTCCCAATGCTGCAACTGGTATAAAGAATGCATTATAGAACCATGCCCAGAAGTAGTTCTGCTTTATTTTAGTGAATATCGCCCTAGAAAGCTTTATGGCAGATATAATACCACTTAACTCTCCTCTAACCAAGGTAACATCTGCAGCTTCTATAGCTATATCCGTACCAGTACCAATGGCAATACCAACATTTGCCTGTTTAAGTGCCGGAGCATCATTTATACCATCACCTACCATGGCTACGGTGCCATATTGCTTCTGCAACCTAGTTACTTCATCTACTTTTCCATCAGGTAGCACTTCAGAAATAACATGACTGATTCCAACTTTTCTACCGATGGCCTCAGCAGTTCTCTTATTATCTCCAGTTATCATGGCAGTTTTGATTCCCATAGCTTCCAATGCCCTTATCGCTTCCACAGAGTCTTCCTTTATAGGGTCAGAGACTGCTATTATCCCTAAGAATTTATCCCCTTTAGAAAGCATCATGGCTGTCTTTGCTTCTTCTTCTAGCCTTGTTAAATCCTCTTCATAATCTTCAAATCTAATGTTGTTTTCAATCATCAACTTCCTGTTTCCAACTAAAACCTTCTCTCCATCAATACTTCCCACAACGCCTTTTCCAACAATGGTGTTAAAATCTTTAACTTCGCCAAGTTTTATATTATCAAGCTTTGCTTTTTCAATTATTGCGTGAGCTAGTGGATGCTCTGATCCATTCTCTATGGTTGCAGCAAGATACAGAAATTCATTTTCTCTTACTTCATCTACCACAATCAAATCTGTTACTTCAGGTTTTCCTTTTGTTATAGTACCTGTTTTATCAAATGCAATTGCCTTAACCTCCTTGAAGGTTTGAATGGCTTCTCCATTTCTTATGAGAATACCATTTTCAGCTCCCATACCACTACCCACCATCAATGCTGTGGGAGTTCCCAATCCTAGAGCACATGGACATGATATTACCAGTACTGCAGTTGCAGTTATAAAAGCAAGGGTAAGAGGTGTCATATCAGGATTAACCCAAGGTAGGAATGTCGAACCCCATCTGATGATTGAAAGGTGGAATTCCGGGAAGACATTGAATGAAATGAACGTTCCAATGGTTATCAGCAATATGGCCGGAATGAAGTATCCTGTAATCCTATCGGCAAATTCCTGAATAGGAACCTTGGATCCCTGACACTCCTCCATCATCTTTATAACCTGAGAAAGGAAGGTCTCCTTACCAACCTTTGTTACTTCAACCTTTAATAGCCCCTGCTTGTTTATTGTCGCTCCAATTACTTCATCTCCAACCTGACGCTTAACTGGCATGGATTCTCCCGTTGCCATGGATTCATCCAGAAGACCTTTGCCATCCACCACAATACCATCTGTGGGCACCTTTTCTCCAGGTCTTATGATCATTACATCTCCCACCTGTAAATCCTTAGTTGGAATTTCAATCTCCTCACCATCAACTATTATCTTCGCTGTTTTTGCTCCCATTTCAAGCAATTTCTTAATAGCCTGGGAAGCTCTACCTTTGGCATTGGCTTCCAGATATTTGCCTATTAAATGGAATGTCATAATGGTAGTTGCCATCTCGATGAATGATTGTATGGGAAGGAAAATTCCCATTAATCCTATCAGATATGGTGGAAGTGAACCTAAGGTAACAAGAACATCCATATTTGGACTTTTATTCTTTATTGCCTTCCAACTACCTACATGAACATGCCAACCTGTCCCAAATATTATGGGTAGTCCTAAAGCAGCAGTAATGGGTAGATATCCAGGAATTGGAGTAACAAACATATGAATCATCATTAGACCCATAATTATACTGGTAAATATTCCAGAGATCATCATTGTCTTTTTTGCCTTATTCATCTTTTCATTATCTTCATCCCCTATGTCCTCTTCAATCACTTCCAGTTCATATCCAATGGATGATATCTTCTTCTGCATATCAATTATTCTTACCTGTTTTGGATTATATTCCACACTTACCTTCTCAGCAGCAAAATTTACATTTGCTACAACTATTCCATCCACCTTATTAAGAGTCTTGTCTATTCTATTGGCACATGCGGTGCAGGTCATTCCATTTATCTTAAGGGTTATTTTCTCAGTATCCACCACATCTGGTATTGCCTTATACCCTAACGTATCAACGGTTCTTACTATATCCTCCACACTTAGTATGCTACTGTCATATTGGACTAGTCCCTTTTCCGTTGCGATATTGATATTTGCACTACTAATTCCATCAAGAGCATTAAGTTTCTTCTCAATGGTATTGGAACAATTGGTACAGGTCATCCCTTCTATTCTAAAACCAACTTGCTTAATACCTTCACTACTCATTATTATTCCCTTCCTTTCATGAAAATTTTCTGTCATTATCTATATATTTGAATTACGCCTTTAAAACCAAACCATTTAGCTTATGATGGATAGATGCTAATTATTCCAATAAATTCATATAATAAATTGATTAATGACAATCCAGAGCATCATCCTCAGGGGTTAACTCACTATCCCAGATAAAAGTCTTAAAGTCATTCACTTCATCTTTTACATCGTCTATATCAACTTCGCTAATATTATCAACCACCTTCACATAGCCAAAGAATGTGGAGTATCCGTTGGAGAAATCAAAATCTTCAATGGGAAACATGTAAAGATAGTTTTCTCCATCTTTTAAGACTAATGTTTGATTGTATTTAGGAATATTCATTACGAATTCACTTCCAAGAGCTGAGTTATTATCAATAACCCATTCAGTTTCAACATATCTCTCAATGATTATAAGGGCTGGATCAAATCCATCATCACCTAATTCAATTTTAACTTCCTGATAGCCATCCTTCTTGATTCCAACTGCAACTCTGTCCGTTGGAATAACATAACCTGCTTCAATGGGTTCCTTTCTTTCCTCGATTAGGATGATTCCAGGTTCCTTTGTCACTGAGCCAGTGGGTAATTGAGTATCTGATTCTACTACATTGATTCTGCTTTTTATCATACCCATCCAGCAACTGTATGAAAATATCCCACTTTTTTCAGGGATAAACTCAATCACATTCTTACCCACCACAAATTCATGCTCAATCCCATACTCAGGAATATAGAACTTGTAGTTACATCCATTTATACTGCTCTCAGGAGCATCGATTATCCATCTAACAGGAACTCCTGATCTAACTGTAATCTCAGGATAACTTCTGGATGTGAGGGTACTGTTTATCAACTGTACTCCATCAACAACTTCTATTGCCATAGGTTCAGATGGCTGTCCGCTAGAGTTGCTTGTATTGGAGTTAACAATAGATACTCCAGATAAACTCATTCCTTGACTAAGCATTGTCATTCCAAGAACCACCACCAATACAGCTCCGGCAGTCATGATTCTTCTTGAAAACTTTCTACCAAGGAAGGAACTTCCAGCTCCCAGGATAAACATCAATGGAACTGTTCCCAAGCTAAATAGGAACATTGATATGGCACCTGAAATTGGACTACCAGTTGATAATGCATAGATCTGCATAGCCTGTAGTGGTCCACAGGGCATGAATCCATTCAGAAGACCTATGTATAATGGACTTTTACTCTTTGATTTATTTACATTTACCTTATTTACTAGAAATCTTGGCATTCTTGGTGTAAATCTACGCATCCATGTGAATAGATTAAGCATATTCACTCCCATGATCACCATGAATACTCCTGCTATAAGTTTTAGAATTCCTTGGGTTGTGTTGGAAAAAACTATTACTGACCCTAATCCACCCACCATGAATCCAACTGCAGTATATGAGATCACACGACCTAGGTTATACAGGGTTGCAGGTCTTATGGTTGAATAAAGATTATTATCCCCATTACCAGCATTTGTAGGAATACACTGAGATAGATTAATACCTCCACACATGGCTACACAATGAACTGATGTCAATAGTCCGATGACAAACAACATTCCATATCCCATGTTCTGATCTGCTATTTGACTGGGTGCCAGAAGGGTAAGTAGTCCTAGGTGTTCAAGTATGTAGTATAAAGATATAATTATTACCAGTAGACCAGTTACCCTAACCCAATCAAACTTGTTTCCATCTATATTTCTAATAACTTTGTAATCAAGATCATAAATAATTCTTTCAATATCATTGAAGGTTATCTTATCACTGTCATAAATCACTTCTGCTTTTCCAGTACTAAAGCTGGTACTGAAGCTAATTATTCCTTTAGTAGCACTTAAATGCCTTTCAATTTTTTCCTGACAGTTAATGCAAGTCATACCAACGATTCTAAACTTCTTTTTTATTGCTGGTTCCATCTAACAACCTCCTGAATTATATAGTCCTAAAAAAACACATTTATTATATTTTAAAGATACTTCTATTATTACTAATACATTCTACTATTCAATTATGTACGAAATATGACAAGATATTCTTTTTTGGTTATTTTATGCAAATTATTAATGAAAATGCTTGTGTTGGTGGAATTTATTATGTTTTGTTCTTAATTATGCTCATTAATATGAATGAAAATTAAAGCAAAAAAAACAAGGTATAAATCATACCTTGTCATCTTTATCCATGTAATCATAAAATTATTATCCATAACTCTATCTGAGAAGCATATATTAAATGTGGTTTTTATATATAGACACTATTTGAGAAAAAGTTGCTTTCTTTTTCTTCTTTAGGCAATTTCCCTAATTGTATTTTTATTCCACAAACACAGTTATACCAATAACCTTCATATGTATTTCCATAGATTTTGGTTTTGCTCTTACAAATCAGGCAGCTCCCTTCTACAGCTTCTCCTGGACTAATTCCGTAATATACCATTATTAATTATTACCTCCCTTCTCATAAATGAGTAGATAGCAAAAAATATAAATGATTGACTATTAATCACTTATATTTTATCATCCTTTATTGGGTAGGTCTACATAAAATACATTATTAGTCCATTAGTTTTACAGCTTTATCCAAATCATAATCATAATTCACAGTACTTCCAAGTTCTATAGGATTTTCAATAATAGAGGAAGAATATACATCCATAATAATATCAGAATTAGACTTGATATATACTCTTGTCATGCTCCCCAGATATTCTATCCACTCCACTACACCTGAATACTTACCACTGGGCGATGATATTATCCCATCTGGTCTTAACATATAGAAAACATCCTCTAATTTAAAAATATTGCATTTACCCATAAATTCAGCAACAAATCTATTTATTGGTTTTTCGTAAATCTCCTGTGGACTTCCAATCTGTTGAATTACTCCTTCATTCAATATAACTATTCTATCTGAAATTGACATCGCCTCTTCCTGATCATGAGTTACATAGATTCCTGTAATATCCCTTTTCTTTAGAATACCTCTTATCTCCTGTCTCATGGATACTCTTAACTTCTCATCTAAATTACTTAATGGCTCATCAAATAGAAGAACATCAGGATTAACCACCAAAGCTCTTGCAAGCGCTACTCTTTGCTGTTGTCCTCCGCTAAGTTCACTTACCTTTCGATCCTTTAACCCTTCCAATTTAACTGTCTCTATTATTCCATCCACTCTAGTTGAAATTTCATTTCTTGGTACTTTCCTGACTCTTAGGCCATAGTCTATATTTTTTTGGACACTTAAATGGGGAAACAAAGCATAGTTTTGGAATACCATTACAGCATTTCTCTTTCTAGGATCAATACTGCTTACCTCTTTATCATCAAAGAATATTTTACCCATGTCCAATGTCAGTAACCCAGCGATTAATCTTAGAAGTGTTGTCTTCCCACAACCTGATGGTCCAAGCAGTGCCACTAACTCACCATGTTCAACAGAAAAACTTACATTATCAAGAACTAACTGTTCATCATATTTGTGTGAAATATTACTTATTTTAATATTCATCAAATCACTCCTTTAGCTATACTTGGAGTGTAAAATCCAAATATACAACTGTTGCATCATCATGGGTCTTTAATCTACCTATGAATCTCTTTTCCTTATCCATTTCTTCTATACCTCTAAGTTCCTTTATAATGTTCTTTACACCTTTACTCCTAATCTGATCTAGTAATGTTTCTCTACTATATTTAACACTCAAGGGTACGATTCCATCTGTAGATAAAAGGCACCTATTGATCTGAGTAATATCCAGTTCCTTGTATATTCCAAAATCAATGGCATCTTCACTATGACCAAGTATAAAGTATCCTCCATCAGTATTCATCCTTGACCTGTTTCTAATTAAAATTTCTAATTCCGCTTCAGTAAATCCCTTGAAAACCACTTCATTTTCTCTATACTTATTTCGTCTCATAAGTTCAATAACCTCTGAATCTAATTCTTTCAGGGCAGTATCTGTAATTACATAACAAATTCCTGACTTATCTTCTGCTGTAATCTCAACATCTCCCAATACATAAGCTTCCAGTGTATTTTTATTCTTTCTTACAACAGCAATTCCTGCAGATAATTGTTCGTGTGGTTCCAAGGAATCAATATCTACAAATTTTCCGTATTCTCTGTTAAATTCTCTAACACCATTTCTTAGAATAGACTGAATTGTAGATGTTGTATCATCAATGTTAAGGTATAAATATTCCTTCCACCAATTCACCATCCAACTAACATCATTCTTATCTGGTGTATAGCTGTTATTTGATAAGGCAGAAGCACCATCTAGGACAAATGCACTTCTTTTAGTTAAGCCATATATATCTTCATTGTATTTTTTAACTGTATCTGTATGATATTCTATTCTCATAATTCACCTCTTCTATTCTATAAATCCTTGAATACTTTTAATCATGGTTGAACCCACAACTGTCATCACAAGCACCAATGTACCATAAGCCATTGCCAATCCTATTTCAAACTCAAACATACTGTTAACCATGGCCATGGAAATCGGTCTATTGGCAGCAGTAAATAAGAATGCTGAAATGGTATATTCCCCTAGACTTCTAATAAATACCAATAAAAATCCAGACCATACTCCAGGAGAAACCAATGGCAATATTATTCTTAAGAATGTAGTAACTCCTCCAGCCCCTAAATTCATGGATGCTTCCATATATTGGTCCTTTAACCTCTCATATGAAATGGTCACTGATCTTACTGCCATTGGAAACATACTAACAAAATATGCTAAGGGTAGTAATACCCATTTGCCAAGTAACACACTGCTAAATCCATTTATCATATTTATTGCTATTGCACTGGCAGGGAGTGCAAATGGCAACATCAACAAAAACTCAAATACTGGCTTTAACCTTGTTCTTGTCTTAGTCACCGTATAGGCTGCTGGCAAAGCAACAATTACTGATAATATTGCCGCTAATAATGCCATTCTCATACTATTTATAAATGGAGCAAGGCTTCTCTTTCTAGTAAAAATCCTAATGTAATTATCAATTCCAAATTCACTGGGGAATATTTCAATCATCCATGTTCCAGGTTTGACAAAGGACAGAATAATTATTGTTATTATTGGTAAAAATATCATTGCTATAATAAATAGGGCAATAAGTAAGAAGATACCTTTAATTATAGGGTTTTCAATTTTTATTGATTGGTTCTTATGTTCCCTAATATTTATCTGAAAGGATACCTTTTTCTCATAATATCTTGATAGTCCCATATAGCTCATGGCAAATAATGATAGTATTACCGCCTGAGCAGCTGCAAGTCCCATGTACATATTTGCCTTAGATAGGAGAATCTGTGTTGTAAGTACTTTAAAACCGCCTCCAATTATATTGGGTGCTGAGAAGGATCCTATTCCTGTCATAAAAGTTAATATGCTTGAGCTTATCAAAGCTGGTCCAATATATGGCAGTATGATTGACCAGAAAACCCTAAATGGAGATGCTCCAAGATTAATTGCAGCATTGACTATATTTCTATCTAATTCCTTAATTGCTACAGAAACATTCATGTAAAAGTAGATATATTGAGTATATGCATGTACAATCAATATTCCATTTAATCCACTAAATCTAAAAGGTATGCTTTCAAGACCCATAATACCTTGTATTGTTTTTGTTACCATGCCACTTTCTCCATACAACTGTACAAAGGCAAAAACAATAATTAAACCAGGCACCACTAATGGCAATAAAAGAACTTTATCAAGAATCCTATTAAATGGAAATTCAAAATAATGTACAAAAAATGCAAGAAAAGTACCAATAAAACCACATATCAGTACAGTCAAGAATCCCATTATCAATGTATTTTTTATAGCCACCAATGAACCTGCTGTAGTAAAGATGTAATTGTAATTATCAAAAGAAAAACCCTGGTCAGCTGTTAGACTGACCAGTATTGTTCTAATTGAAGGATAAAGTACAAATAACCCTAATACAAACAGCAGAGCTAGTTTGATTATTCTTTTCATTTATTTCACGTCTTTTCCTGTATCCTTAATTTCTGTATCCCATTTTTGCATCCATTCTGATTGCTTAGATGAAAGATCTACCCAATGAACATCCATGGCTTTAAATGTTATTTCACCCATCCACTGTGGTGATGTAGCTAATGCTCCTGGATGAGTTGGCATACGGTTAAAAGCATTTGCTAACATAGCTTGTACTTCAGCGCTTCCTGCAAATTCCACAAATGCCTTTGCAGCTTCAGGATGTGGAGAGTTGTTAATTGCTGCTATACCATCTGTGATGATTGGGAACCCACTTTCAAGTTGTACAATTTCTATTGGAAGATTGTTCTTTAACTTGTTATCAACGATATCATTTAAAGTTGAGAAACTTATACTAGCTTCCTTTCTACCAATGGATTGCATCATTAGTGACCCACTATCAAAATACTGCTTTGTATTTCTATCAAGAGCACTCATAAATTCCCAGCCTTCTTCAATAGTGGAATTTCTTTCATATTGCTGAATCAAGGCTGAATACATTACCCTTGCTGAAGATGATAATGCATTTCTAAAGATTAATTGACCTTCATACTTAGAATCAGCTAGATCAAACCAATCCTTTGGAAGGTCCTCATCACTTACCATCTCGGTATTATAGAATAGGGCAACTGGTGTTTGTATTGTTCCAAACCAATAATTTTCGCCATCTTTAAACATAGGGTCAATATCATTAACCCACTCAGGTTCAAATGATAGGAATAAATCCTTGTTTTTTAAGTCCATAAATAGATTTGATGCTCCACCAAACATAACATCCGCTTGTGGATTATTCTTCTCTGCTTCAACTCTTTCTGCTAATTCACCTTTTAGATTGATATATTCAACTGTTACACCTGTTTTCTCTTCAAAGGCATCAGCTACCAATTCTAGCAACTCTTCACTATGTGTTGAGTAAATAACAACCTTATCTTCTAATACGACTGCTGTTGGCTCTTCAACTGGCGTCTCAACCGCTGGTTCTTCCGGTGTCTCAGCTGATTGTGTACAGCCAGCCATTGCAAATACTATTAAACCTAAAACTAATAAAAACAAAACTGATTTTCTATTCATTTGTTACAACCCCTTATCTGTTATTTTCTATCATTGATAATATCACTGAAAAAATAGGATTGTAAGAGATATAAGTAAATTCAATAACCATAAATTCCATATAAGAAATATAAATGAAACACCCTCAAAGGAGTTGAGTATTAATTCATGCATTTACTCCTACTTTGAAAGTGTTTCATTCATCAATTTATTCACTTTTATTATTCTCTTTTTAGTCTCATATTATAATATTTTTCCATAAACTCAAAATATACATTTCTCAAATTTTCATCCAGTACTTCTAATGTTTTCTTCTTGATCCATTCAGGAACAATATATGCTCCTTCTGCTATACTCCCAGTTATGGCTGCTAGAGTATCGCTGTCTCCACCTAATGATATGGCATTTCTTATGGCATCTTCAAAGTCAATGCTTTCCAGGAATGCAACTATGGCTTGAGGCACTGTTCCCTGGCAACTTTCATCGAACTTATAGCTTGGTCTGATCTCATCAAGAGTTCTACTTAAGTCGTAATTGTAATTACTCTCTATATACTTTTTTATATCATTCTTACTTCTACCCTTACGAGCAAGATAGATTGCTGCAGCTGTTGCTTGAGCTCCTTTGATTCCTTCTGGATGATTATGAGTTACTTCTGCACTCTTTTTAGCAAAGTATTCAACTTCACTTAAGGTATCAAAATGCCATGCAACAGGTGATACTCTCATGGCTGAACCATTTCCCCAACTATTGTAGGCTCCTATATCATCTGTGAATAACCAATCTATAAATCTTCCACCATAACCAGCATCAGGGTACATCTCTCCATACTTTTTCATTGATTTAATGAAGTCCTCTTCCTTCCCTCCACTTAGCAGTGCTTCAGCTACCGCTATTGTCATTACTGTATCATCTGTTAAAAAGCTCAAAGGACTAAAAAGGGGAAATTTCTTTGTCTTTATGTTATCCCATTCATATACAGATCCAGCTATATCGCCAATAATTGCACCTATCATTATGATCTCCCTCCTCCACGTTTCTTATAGTCATCATCAATTCTCTTTTTCCAATTCTTTGATATCTCCTTATTGGATCTCAGGACGCTGATAGTTTCACTAATCACTTGATAATTAAGCTTTGTACCCTCACTATCTGCATTGTAGTTGGTGGCTCTATCCTTATCAATGCCAAATCTTTCAGCAGTTTTAAGGGCATCAATATTTGCTCCAAGAAAGATAAACTCCCACCCATACTTCTCCTTTTCATTTTCTATCATACTTGAAATCTTTTCGTAACTGAACTCTCTACTGGCATTTTCCATTCCATCTGTGGTTATGACAAACATAATTTGTTCAGCTCTTTCCTCCTTTGCTGTATACTTCTGAGCATTCTTAATCTTATTAATTGTTTTCCCAATGGCATCTAGAAGAGCCGTTGTTCCTCTTACAAAGTACTCATTCTCTGTAATGGGTAGTACCCCCTTTAGATTACACCTATCGTGTAATAATTCATATCTGTCATCAAAAAGTACCGTTGTTATTATTGCTTCTCCCTCTTCTTCCTTCTGCTTCTTAAGCATTGAGTTATATCCACCGATAGTGTCGCTTTCCAAACCACTCATTGAGCCACTTCTGTCAAGTATAAATATCAGTTCCGTTAATCCCTTTTTCATCGCCATATCCTCCCTTTCTTTTATTAACT
>JAUWAD010000114.1 GCA_030602225.1 Bacillota bacterium
CAAATCTCCAAATGTAAGGGTTGTTTCTTTTTTTCTTTGTTTCTTCCTATCTGTTTTAGACCTTTTCTTGCTTACTCCATATATCTCTCTATCACTTATTATGGCAAACTTATTGCCTTCATACTCAAATCCTGCCTTTAACGTACCTGGTGTAATGAAAATCTGGTTGCTCTTAATCTCAACATTTCGATTCCCATGGTATTCGCTGACAATTCCCAGGTGGTCCAGCGTTTCCTTCAGTCTTAAGCCCCTATCCTCAGTTCCAGATAGTATAACAACCTTATAACCTCTATATAAATATCTTTCTAAATCCTCCTTCAGTATATCAAGCTTCCCATGGTATACTGCCATGGTTCTACAGCTAAACTGAATTAAGGATTTTGGCGGAAAATCATTGTCCTGTTTTAAGAATGTTGAACTTGTTATTGCATGTTTCTTTTGAATCTGCCCTTTTATATACTCATAATCATACCTTAAGTCAAAGTGGGAGTTTAAAAGTTCTCCTATTTCAAGGAGTTCAGATACACGGTCATTGAAATTATCCATCATCCTATCAGAGGACTCCAATACTCTTCTTGGCTCATCAATTAAAACTATGGAATCATCGAGAAAATAATCCAGTAAACTCCCTAGGGATCCTTTATTTAAGTATGGTACTATCATATCAACATTGCTTATGGGATTACCTTCATTCAAGGCTTCCACATATTTGCCAAACTTATCTGTGGCTGTTTCATTGTATCTATCTACCTTACTCTTCTTCTTATAGCTATTTAGGTCATTTTCTAAGAGCTTTGAGATTCTTGTTCTTTCAGCTTCTGGAATTAACAACTCCTTTACTGGGTAGATTATAACATCATCAAGAACATCCATTGATCTTTGAGTCAAGTGATCGAAACTTCTTATGGAATCAACTTCCTGATCAAACAACTCAATCCTGTATGGGTACTTATTATCTGCTGGGAAAATATCCAATATTCCCCCTCTTAGACTGAATTGTCCAATTGACTCAACCATTGGTACCCTCTCGTAACCTGATGTTATAAGAGTGTTGATGGTTTTATTAAGATCCAAGTCTTCCCCTAGTGATATTCTAAGACTATTATCATCAAACAACTTCCCGGAAACTATTTTATCCATTAGTGCATCAATTGATGTAATAACTGTCGCCTTGTCATCCTCCTTAAGTTTTGATAAAACCTTAATCCTTTGATGAGTTCTCTCTGAACTAAAAGCATCCACATCATAAAATAAAATCTCTTTTTTTGGAAACAGATATATACTATCTCCTTCGTCAAAGCTATTAATATCATCATAAATACTTCTTGCCTTTATATCCTCATATGTTATTACCAAAATCTGTTTATTGGTATGCTGTTTCAGAGCATAGCAAAACTGAGCAAAGTTCTCTTCCATAAGTCCGTGCACGGAAATGGGTTTAACTTTACTCTTAATATTTTCCAACAGATTTTCATAGCTCTTTAATCCCAGTAGTGGATCTACCAAAAAGTCCTTCATTTGAACCTCCAATACCACAAGCCCAGGTTTAATCCTGGGCTGGGGTCTTAGTATTGTAATTATTCATGCAATAGTCAATTCCATCTTTTATAAATGAATCTGTTGCCTCTGCCGCTTTTTTTATAGCTTCATCAATTATCTTTCTCTCATCTTGTGAAAACCTACTTAGAACAAAATCAGCCAGGTCATATCCTTGTGGTTTTTTTCCTATTCCGATTTTTATCCTTGGAAAGGTATCATCCCCCAAATGATAGATAATTGACTTCATTCCGTTATGTGAACCTGAGCTGCCTTTTTTTCTGATTCTTATTGATCCAAAATCAATGTCTATATCATCGTATATAACCAGTAAATCCTTCATTTCAACTTTGTAAAAATTTATGGCTTCTCTAATGGATAATCCACTATTGTTCATGTAGGTGCTAGGTTTAATTAATAGAACCTTCTTTCCATCAATTATTCCTTCACCAGTTATCCCTTTAAACTTCAGCCTATTCATATTGATATTATACTTATCTGCCAGTACATCTATCACATCAAAGCCTACATTATGCCTGGTTGGTGCATATTCCCTCCCAGGATTTCCAAGTCCTGCAATTATTATCACTTAACCATCTCCTTAAATCCAAGAGACTATTCAAATATTATACTAACAGACTGATTGCCATTGATTCTTCTAAGGGCTTCTGCAAATAATGGAGCTACACTTACAACTTCAATCTTATCAATTTTAGCCATATCTGATAAAGGTATAGTGTCAGTGATTACAAACTTTTCAAGCTCAGAATTGTGAATTCTATCCAGTGCTGGTCCAGATAACACACCATGGGTAGCACAACCATATACTTTCTTTGCACCAAATGTCTTAAGAACACTTGCAGCTTTAACTATTGTTCCTGCAGTATCTATAATATCATCCACCAAGATTACATCCTTGCCTTCTATCTCGCCAATTACATTCATAACCTCTGAAACATTGGCTTTTGGTCTTCTTTTCTCTATTATAGCTATGGGCAAGTCCAGTATATTAGCAAAAGCCCTAGCTCTTGATACTCCACCTAAATCAGGAGATACTATTACAGTATCTTCAGATATTTTATTCTTGAAGTATCCTGCCAACAAAGGTATAGAAGATAAATGATCAACTGGAATATCAAAGTATCCCTGAATCTGTCCCGCATGTAAATCCATAGTCACAACTCTGTCTGCACCTGCGGTTGTAATTAGGTTTGCAACTAATTTAGCTGTAATCGGTTCTCTCGCTTTTGTCTTTCTATCTTGTCTAGCATAACCATAATATGGTATAACTGCATTAATCCTTCCAGCAGATGCTCTTTTAACAGCATCTATCAAGATTAAAAGTTCCATTAAATTATCGTTTACTGGTGAATTAGTTGGTTGAATTATAAATACATCACAACCTCTCACAGTTTCACTAATATTTACATTAATCTCCCCGTCACTAAAATGAGTTACTTCACAAGCTCCCATATTTACATCAAGTTCCTGACAGATTTTTTTAACAAGATCTCGGTTCGAATTTCCAGTAAAAACCTTAATCCCACCTAAACAAAGATTCATTTAACTTCCTCCTAATTATTTGTGTTTTTTAAATCCTTTTTTCTCAACCCAACCAGCTTTGTTCACTTGTCTAGCTCTAGCTATTGATAAGTCTCCCTCTCCAACATCATCAGTTATGGTTGATCCTGCAGCGATATAACCCCACTCCTTAATTGTCACTGGAGCTACAAGATTGGAGTTACTTCCAACAAATGCATTGTCTTCCACAATTGATTTTGATTTAGACTGTCCGTTGTAATTTACAAATACAACTCCACATCCTATATTAACTGACTTACCCACTTGAGCATCACCTATATATGAAAGATGACTAGCCTTTGTATTGTCATCCAAGGTTGCATTCTTAACTTCTACAAAGTTACCAATTTTAATATTTCTTCCCAATATGCTATTGGGTCTTAAATGAGCATAAGGTCCAATATGGCAGTAATCACCCACTGTACTTGACTCCACAAGTGTTGACTCAATTTCTACACCATCTGATATTTGGCTATCTACTATTCTAGTATTACCCCTTATTATGCAATCCTCACCAATAATTGTATCCCCTTCTAAGATAGCCCCTGGATAGATTATAGTATCTCTTCCAATTTTTACACCTTTCTCGATAATAACTGATTCTGGATCAATTAGAGTTACTCCATTTTCCATGTGAAACTCATTAATTCTTCTAGACATAACCCTCTGGGCAAATGCTAGCTGAACTCTTGAATTTATTCCATAGATTTCAGTATCATCCTGGATCTTAAAGGCTCCAACTTTAAAACCATCTTCATTTAATACAGAGATTACATCTGTTAAGTAATACTCATTTTGAACATTATCATTACCAATCTTAGATAGAGATTCCTTAAGAGATTTACCTTTGAAGCAGTAAATTCCTGAATTAATTTCCTTAACTTCCAATTCCCAAGCATTTGCATCCTTATGCTCAACAATCTTAAGTAAATCATCGTTTTCTTTTCTAATTATCCTGCCATAACCCTTTGGATCCATCAAGTCAGTGGTTAAAACCGTTGCAACATTATTGCTTTCTCTATGATATTCTAGAAGTCTTTTTAATGTAGTTTCAGTTATCAAAGGAGTATCTGCACATAAAACCAATACCAGATCCTCATCTGTAATATGATCTAATCCCTGCATTACCGCAAAACCGGTTCCATAGGGTGCCCCTTGATGTATGG
Source organism: Bacillota bacterium (assembly GCA_030602225.1). GTDB lineage: Bacteria > Bacillota > Clostridia > Tissierellales > Tissierellaceae > Gudongella. The sequence continues at coordinate 4,284 of JAUWAD010000114.1, forward strand.
GCTGCTCTTCAAATAAAACATCTTTCATGTTTACTGCTTTCATTACTTCATCTTTACCATGCCCTACTATGACTACATTCTTTTGAATCCCAGATAATCTGGAAGCATGGATAACATAATCGATCATTGGCCTACCACAGATAGAATGTAATACCTTTGCTTTCTTTGATCTCATGCGAGTACCTTCACCAGCAGCGAGAATAATTCCAATATTCATTTATATTTTCACCTCTTTTTTATTCCCTCCATATTATTTTAACCCATTTGACCTATAAGTCTAGTTAAATTTACTATTTATATTAAATTATACATTGAACTACCCCCACTTAAACAGCAACGCCATTTTGAAGTGGGAGATTCCTAAGAACAGCGACCTAATGGTCGCTTTATTATTAGGCTACCCCCGCAGTCCCTGCGGTTAGAAGTCTTATGGCTTCGTTTTTTATATTGATGGCAGCATTAATATCCCTGTCGTGCTT
>JAUWAD010000049.1 GCA_030602225.1 Bacillota bacterium
TGCTACAACCAATATTTTTGTTAATTAATGCAGTCTGTTCAGTTGTTGGGTACAATCTATATTTATAAGCTCTGTTCATCATACTCAACTCCTTGATATTAGTATATCACAGCTAGCTTAGTCGAACAAGTGTTTTGTAGAAATATTTAGTAATTCATCTCCTACCTACAGAGGAAGGAGTATTCTTACCAAGAGATTTTGATAAAGTTAGTACAAAAGACAAAGCATATCTAAAAACAGTGTTAAAACTCCTTAGTTTATAATAGAAGGTGGTACACATTCTGTTTAGCAGGGTAGAGGGTTCGGACAAAAGCATGAAAAATACATTGTTTTCGTAGTATTATGCTTATGAGATGTCGAAGAGAGTACCCATGGGTAAAAAATAATTTATTAGAAATCGAACCTAAGAACACTTTATCTGCAAAGCTGATGATTTATTTTAACACCGAAGCCTGGTGTATTTTTTTGTGTCCAATTGTAATGATTGACTGAAAATGAGAAAAAGGGCTGCGGATATTCTTCCCAACTCCTTTTAGAGGATCCTAATCAATTCCCTTATTAACCTTATTTACCTTTAAAGCTTAACATGTTAAAATTTAAATATGAGGAATTTTCAGACATTTTGGAGTAAGATTTTAATTAAGGGATATCTAAAGTAATTTGGAAATTAAATCATAAAGAAATCAGGGGAGTAATTATTAGCAAGGTATTAAAATATTAGTATATATACAGCAGTTAAATAAGTCTGGCAATACCAAGGTTGTACATTCTAGCTGAAGCTTGGAAAATGTGGAAAATGGGGTAGATATTTGTGATGGCCAAATACGAAGATTTATTAAATGAATTAGTAATACTTGAGAAGAAATATCTTTTGTATTCACATGGCCATGACTTTGTAAACCAAGCCGTTTTGGATTTGTTAAGAACAATGGGAGATATTCATAATACTACTCCCAAGATAAGAATCGTTGATACAGGGTACAATCTGGTTGTTAATGACATGGAGTTTAATGCAAGTAATATTAAGGTTGATTATATTATGCAATTACTTGGTGGTCGTGGAATCCTTTCAGTAACATTCTCAAAAGGAGTTGGATTCTCATCCATAATGGATTTTCTCTATCTACTTAATTCCATTCCAACAAATAGTAAGTTGCTATATCATACGGACATTCAGTACTCCATTCACAACATCGATTCAATTGAAGTTGAAGAGATGGATTATGGTAGTTTAAGATATGGGTATGGAGAAGACATAAAGGAAGAAGCTCAAGAGGAGAATTCTACCAGAGTGGAGCTTTATGAATCCCTTAAGTCCATTAAGCCAGAGATTGACAATCTAAGTGCCACTGAACTTGTGGATGTGGCGTTGGAAGAGCTATCCAGGATGCCACAGGAAAAGGTGACGGACTTTTTACAGGGATTATCATATGATGTGGTTTCAGAAATAATTGAAAGAGCAAATGCCAGAGAAAATTCCATATCGCCTTCCTTAATTGACCTTCTTGTTGCAATGGATTCAGCAAGGAAACTTGCAGGTGATGAAAGGATTGAGAAACCATCTGAGGAGATAAGCTATGATCAGGTAACAAAACTGGTGGAGAGGGAAGCCTATGAATTATATGTTACAGAGGATTATAGGCAACATCTAAGGAGCTTGTTAGCATATGATATTAAACCAACAGATAGTGTTTCTGAAATTGACTTGTTTGACAAAACCCTAATAAATAGAACAATTGTAATGGCATTACTAAATCTAACAAAGAACAAGCTTGATAATACAATGCATGTGAGCTTTGTGGATAATATACATAGTTATCTTGATGAATTTATTGAAACTTCCGATTGGCAATTTATTCATTCCATAAAGGATGAAAAGTTAATAAATAAATATTTAAGACAGGATTCGACTATTAAGAACCTGTCTGAAACAATAAGGGGTAATAACTCGCCAATTAACAATTATTTAGTGGAAGTCATCCAGGCAAGTGGAATTAAAAACTTAAACTGGCTCTTTGACTCATATCTTGATGAAATGGATTCAAGAAGGAGAAGAGGCTTTCTAACTCTTATACAATCTTTTAAAGAGGATGCAACAATCTATGTTATTAGAAGGTTCATAGATGATCCAACCATTAAATTGTCATTGATTATGCCAATAGTTAAAGATCATCTGGTTTCTATTCCAGAGGAGCTATCATCCAAACTATTTTCCTGTGACTCATCTGATGCAAAGCTTCTGGCAATTAGAATCAAATTGACCCAGGGTGATGATGGCATTAAAGGAGACATAGAAAGATTTGTTAAAGAAGGAAAGGATGAGTTTGTATTAAGCCTCCTTGATTTGATCAGGGAGTTTAGAATCACAGAACTTATAGGTACCCTGAATAAGAAGATCCATACTATATACATAAACGAAAGAATGTTAAAATTCATAATGAAGACCATAGATACCTTCACTTTCATAGACCATATCGCATATAGGGATCTGGATAATAGATTGATGAATACTAAGTTTACATTATCTCCAAAGAATCTAGGAAGGATCAAAAAGTATTTAAAAGGAGTCAGCCATGAACACAAGTCCAGATAGAAACAACCATATTTTACCTGACTTATTAGGGGCTATTAATTCCACAAGACTGTACTCAAATAATCATCCTCAAGCAAAACTGTTTATTGGACATTTGATTGACAGACTTACGGATATCTTTAAAACAGAGGAGAAGCTTCTTATTGGGGTATTCAATGACAGTATGCTGGTTAATCAAAAGCCTGCAGTTGGGGTCGGCAAGGTTTCTGATTCCATGGTCAGACTTATGAATGAAGCAGGCATTGATCAGATAGTATTTTTAAGAGGTCTTGGACAAGAGGAATTATCAGTATTTTTGAAAGAGACCTTTGGGAAAAATGCAAATAAAGTTAAGCCCTCTGATTATGCTCATATAATGGTGGGGAAGATAACAAAAGATGAAGAAACAGAAGATGAGAATGTGGATTCTGTAATGGACCTGGACTCATCCCAGGATTTCATCATGATGCTACAGAATCTGGATCTGAAGAAGCCCTTCAACTTCAATTCTGTTAACAGTTTATCTGTGGATTTGGTTGAGACTTTTAAGTATTCTGTAAGTCCATTGAAATATCTCGCAGAAGTAAAAAGTGAGGATGAATACACATATGTCCACACCATAAATGTTGCCTTGCTTTCCATGTCCCTGGCTAAGAGGATGGGAATTGGTGGAGCTGAATTATTGGATATCATCTATGCAGCATTGATGCACGATGTGGGGAAGATGCTTGTTCCAAAGGAGATACTTAATAAGAATGGTCCTTTGACTCCCAGTGAATTTGAGACCATTAAAGCCCATACTTTAAATGGTGTAATGTATCTAACCAATCAGAAGGGAATACCAAGAATAGCCATCTTGGCATCACTTGAGCACCATGTTAAGTACAATGGAGGTGGATACCCAACCATAGCTCAAAGCTGGAAGCCACATTTTGTAAGCCAGATAATAAGTATTGCAGATATTTATGATGCACTAAGAAGCAACAGACCATATCGAGCTCGACTTGAGCATGACAAGATAGTTGCAATACTACGTCACGATGCTGGAACAGGATTAAACCCCAAATTGGTTGAAGTATTCATTGATATGCTTAAGGAACAGTCAAGGGAATAGGTCTGATTAATCATCCATCATATTATATCAAGATACAATTAAGTTAATAGAGTTTAAAGACATAAAATAAGAAGGGGATGATTAGTTTCATCCCCTTTAGTATGTCATTTATCATGATCTATTCAGATTGTTCATTCTTTTCCTTAACCTCAATGGGAGTCATTCCTTTGAAGAAATGCTTTAATTCCATGGGAAGGGGGAATAGAATAGTGTTGCTCTGTTGATTTGCGGATTCACCAATGGTTCTAAGCATCCTTAGGGTCATAGCACCGTCTACTTTTGTAAGAATTTCTGTAGCTTCAGCAATCTTCTGAGCAGCTTGCTTTTCTCCATCCGCCTGGATTACCACAGCTCTTCTATCACGCTCAGCCTCTGCCTGTCTAGCAATGGCTCTTTGCATTTCCACAGGGATTGTTACATCCCTAATTTCAACAGCAGTAACCTTTATCCCCCATGGATCCGTTGCCAGGTCCACAATTTCCTGAATCCTCTTATTAAGTTTATCTCTTTCAGATAGTAGTTCATCAAGATCAGCCTGACCAACCACACTTCTCATGGTAGTTTGAGCGAATTGACTGGTTGCCTCGTGATAGTGTTCCACATTTACCACGGCTCTATCAGGATCAGTGACCCTGTAATAAAGAACTGCATTGACCTTACAGGTTACATTATCCCTGGTGACAACTTCCTGTGGGGGAACATTATCAACTATGATTCTTAAACTGATTCTTGTAATTTTGTCGATGAATGGTATTATTAGTATCAATCCCGGACCTTTTACTCCCACAAGTCGTCCAAGTCTAAAAAGAACTCCTCTTTCATATTCAGGGATTATCTTAACAGCCATCTTCAATAGTCCTGCAGCAAGAATAATACCTCCAAAGTATGGTAAAATGTCCTGGAATATATCAATAATCATGGGATTACCTCCTTTCATATACGATTATTCTTCAATATGATATTTTTCAACAATGCATACTAAATGCTGCCTTTCAATTATTCTTACATTAGTGCCAACTGGTATAATTTCACCATTAACACCTCTAGCCTTCCATAGTTCTCCCTTAATCTGAATAAGTCCATCAGGATTTAGCTCTTCCACAACAACCCCAATATTTCCTGTGAATTCACCACTACCCATCATAACAGGGACCTTCCTGAGCTTTAGTAATCCAGCAAGTAAGATAACTAGGAAAATGGAGGCTACAACACCAATACCCACAGCCATCAGTCTAAACTGAATCAGCCATCTACTGGTGACAAGTGGCTCCACTGGAAGGTATATTATTCCCACAATCAAACTGGTAACTCCACCTAGTCCCAACACTCCATAGGTGGGGGTTAAGGCTTCAGCAACCAATAGACCTATACCTAGAACAATCATAATGATGGCAAACAGGTTCACTTCGAACATTCCAAGTCCAAATAGAGCAAGGATTAGGGAAATGGCACCAAGAACTTCAGGTACAAAGGTACCTGGATTGTTAAACCCAATTATTAACCCGTAGATTCCCACCAGTAAAAGAATGAATGTAATCTGAGGGTTACTTATTAGATGGGTGATGATCTCCCTTATACTTGGTTCAATATTTTCAACCACTGCATCTTTGGTATTCATTGTTATAATCTGGTCTTTCACTTGGATTTCCAAGCCATGGATCCTATCCAGCAAGGCATTTAAGTTAGGTTCTATATAGTCAGCAACTCCCAGTTCCAAGGCTTCCTGGGCACTTAGGGTAAGGTTCTCAGTAACGAATCTTTCAGCAATATCTCCAGGTCTGTCATTTGCTTCAGCGATACTTTTAATATGTCCAGCAAGAAAGAGAATGGTCTTGTCATCAGCTGTCTGAGTTCCTTCTTCTCCAGGTGTAATTGTAACGGGCATGGCTGCACCGGTAGTCGTACCAGGGGACATGGCAGTAATATGTCCACCAAGAAGAATGAAGGCTCCAGCTGAGGCTGCTATAGCTCCCTGGGGAGTTACAAAGGTTATAATGGGAACCTCAGATGCAGACAAAGATGTCAATATCTTCAGTGTGGCATCCACCAATCCTCCGGGGGTGTCCAGAATCAGCACAAGGGCAGAAGCACCTCTGGATTTAGCTTCCTCAATACCCCTATCAATTCTAGCTGTAGTACCTGCAGTAATCATATCATCGATGGTTATTGTAAGAATCAAGGGAGCTCCAGGCTGAGATGCCATGGGTTGTGATAATGGAAAAATTAGAATCAATACTATTAATAAAATGCTAACTATCAGCTTCATATAATCACCTACTTTAACGCGGCATTTACTTATTGTATTTATACCCAGTAGAGGTTTATTAAAAGGTATAATTGAAAATTTCTATCATTACTTAAAGTTGGAGATTAAGGGGAGAAAATAAGAAGAAAAATTAATATTCACATCATTAGTTACATATAATTATTATAGAGGGTGGAAGGCTGAAATTGCAGTATCAGAACCGCTATTTTATGAGAACATAGGGATCAAAAGTTACTTTTCAAAAACTTTACAACATTAAGGTGTTAACATATAATTATCATGTGTTAAATAAACATGATATTTTTTAAAGGAGGAAAGGGTGCTATGGAAAAGTTAGAAATGCTCTATGAAGGTAAGGCTAAGAGGGTTTATAGAACTGAAGATCCAAAATTGTATGTGGTTCAGTATAAGGATGATGCAACTGCAAACAATGGACTTAAGAGAGGAACAATTGAAGATAAGGGAATAGTTAATAACAAGATGAGTGCAATATTATTCCAACTTCTAACTGAAAATGGAGTACCTAATCACTTCCAGGAACTACTTTCAGAAAGGGAGCAGCTGGTGAAGGCAGTTGAGATTGTACCTCTTGAAGTAATAATTAGAAATGTTTCAGCAGGATCTTTCAGTAAAAGATATGGAGCGGTAGAAGGGATAGTCTTTGATGAACCAACCTTGGAGTTTAGTTACAAGAAAGATGAACTGGGCGACCCACTGATTAATGATTCCCATATTCTTGGCCTGAAACTGGCAAAAAAAGAAGAATTGGAAGAAATAAAGAGATTGGCATTGAAGGTAAATGAAGTATTAAAGGATTTCTTCAGTAAGAAGGGTTTAAAACTGATAGACTTTAAACTTGAGTTTGGAAAGTATGATGGAAAGATTATACTGGCTGATGAGATCTCACCGGATACATGCAGATTATGGGATGCAGTTACGGATGAAAAACTTGATAAGGATAGATTTAGAAGGGATCTTGGAAATATTGAAGAAGCATATAAGGAAGTAATCAGGAGACTTGAAGAGTAGGAGAGGGTAATATTGATGATTCCAGAGATGGATAAGTTTAAGGATGAATGTGGAGTTGTGGGGATATATAATAATGAAAAGACCTTTGATTGTGTGGAGGATATATACTACTGTCTATTCGCCCTGCAGCATAGAGGTCAGGAAAGTGCAGGTATAGCAACAAATCTGGATGGTAGGATATACACCTACAAGAATAAGGGATTGGTATCGGATGTATTTGACAATCCTGAGGATTTTGGTGAACTCCTAGGAAACATAGGTATAGGTCATGTTAGATATGCCACTTCCGGAGGTGGAGGCACCACCAATGCACAGCCTTTGATTGTCAACTACAAGAGCACCCAAATAGCCCTGGCCCATAATGGAAATCTTGTAAATGCAAGGGCACTAAGGGAAATGCTGGAAGATGGAGGAGTAGTATTTCAAACTGACATAGATACAGAAGTTATTGTAAATTTAATTGCCAGAAGTCTGAAGAATGGAATAGTTGAATCCATAAAGAGGGTGGCAGAAATAATAAGAGGGGCATATGCCCTGGTAATAACCACAGAGGATAAGCTGATAGGACTTAGAGATCCATTTGGTCTTAGACCTTTGTGTTTGGGAGAGACAAATGATGGTTATGTTCTTGTATCTGAAACCTGTGCCCTTGATGCGGTGGGTGCAAAATACATCAGGGATATAGATAATGGAGAAATAGTGGTAATAAGTAAGGATGGCATTCAATCATACAGGCAAAACAGCTGGGTGAAGAAGAGACTATGCATATTCGAGTTAATATACTTTGCAAGACCCGATTCAAAGATAGATGGTATCAGTGTATATCAAGCCAGACATAGGGCAGGTGCCAAACTTGCCAAGGAAGACAATATAGAGGCAGATGTGGTTATAGGAGTACCTGATTCTGGAGTACCTGCAGCCATTGGATATGCCAAGGAATCTGGGATTCCATATGAAATTGGATTGATAAAGAACAAGTATATAGGAAGGACATTCATTCAACCCAACCAGAAGCTTCGAGAAAGAGGAGTTAGGATTAAGTTGAATGTGCTCAAGGAGAATATTCAGGGTAAAAGAGTTGTGATAGTTGATGATTCCATAGTAAGGGGAACGACTTCCAGGAGATTGGTTGAAATACTACGAGAAGCTGGAGCAAAGGAAGTTCATTTTAGAGTAAGTAGTCCACCTGTCACCAATCCATGCCATTTCGGCATAGATACACCATATAGGGAACACTTAATAGCAACAAAGCATAGCATCGATGAAATCAGGGATATAATAAACGCGGATACATTAAGATATCTGTCAATCCCTGGCATGGTGGAAGCAGTTGGCGGAGGAGATGTTTACTGTAAAGCCTGCTTTGATGGTGACTATCCAATGGAAGTACCAATAGAAGATTGATTAAAAGCTAACCTTGAGAATGGAGTGATACTTATGCATGATAAATATGTAAGCCCCCTGAGCAAAAGATATGCGGGGGAAGAGATGCAGAATATTTTTTCTGAGGATAGAAAGTTCAAAACCTGGAGGAAGCTTTGGGTAGCCCTGGCAGAGGCACAGATGGAACTTGGTCTTAATATCTCCAAAGAACAGATTTCTCAAATGAAGGAATATATGGATAGCATTAATTATGATGTGGCAGAAAAGAAGGAAAAGGAGATTCGCCATGATGTGATGAGCCATATCTTTGCATATGGAGAACAATGTAAAAGTGCTAAGGGAATTATTCACCTTGGGGCAACCTCTTGTTTTGTGGGGGATAATACGGATCTGATCCTTATGAGAGAAGGACTATATTTAATTAGAAAAAAACTTATAAATACCATTAAACTGCTATCAGATTTTGCAATGGAGTACAAAGACCTACCAACTTTAGGATTTACACACTTTCAACCTGCTCAACCAACAACAGTTGGAAAGAGAGCAACCCTATGGATATATGACTTGGTACTGGATCTTTACAATCTAGAGATTGTGATTGATGGTTTGAAGCTAAGGGGAGCAAAGGGAACCACTGGAAGTCAGGCAAGTTTCCTGGAGCTTTTCAATGGGGATGGAGAAAGGGTAAGAAAACTGGATGAGAAAATTGCTCAGAAGCTGGATTTCAAGGACACATATCCAGTCACTGGACAGACATACTCAAGAAAGGTTGATTTCCAGATACTACAGGTACTATCATCAGTGGCTCAGAGTGCATATAAGTTTTCAAATGACATTAGATTATTAGCCCATATGAAGGAAATTGAAGAGCCCTTTGAGAAATCCCAGGTGGGTTCCTCTGCAATGGCATATAAGAGAAATCCAATGAGATGTGAGAGAATGGCCGCAATTTCAAGATTTATAATTGTGGATGCCATGAATCCAGCACTTAATGTTACAGGACAGTGGCTGGAGAGGACATTGGATGATTCTGCAAATAAGAGGATCACAATTCCAGAAGCATTTTTGGCAACAGATGGACTGTTGAACCTGTATATCAATGTGGTGGATGGTCTTGTGGTTTACCCTAGAGTGATACAGAAGCATCTAGAGGAAGAACTTCCATTTATGGCCACGGAAACTATACTTATGGAAGGTGTAAAAAGAGGCGGAGACAGACAAGTCTTACATGAAGCCATAAGGAAGCATTCAGTTGCCACTGCAGAGAAGATAAAAATCCATGGTGGGGAAAATGATCTTGTGGAGAGAATAGGCAGTGACCCCATTTTTAATATGACAATTGAAGACATAAAGGAACTATTGAGACCAGAGAGGTTTATAGGAAGAAGTACAGCGCAGGTGGATGAGTTCATCGGCGGTGAAGTTAAGGAAATTCTTGAAAGGTATAAATCTGATTTGGGAATTCAGGTAAGTATTTCTGTATAAGGGGAGGTATGTGTATGAAGACTGCAATAGTAGGGATAAACTGGGGAGATGAAGGTAAGGGCAGAATGGTTGACTTACTGTCCCAGGATCAGGATGTGGTGGTTAGATATCAGGGAGGCAATAATGCCGGCCATACAGTTGTCAATGATAGGGGTAAGTTCATATTCAATTTACTCCCATCGGGGATATTGAGAGAAGATGTTGTTAACATTATGGGAAATGGCATGGTAATTGATATTGAACATTTATGTAATGAATTAGATGACTTAGAGAGTAAGGGCATTAAAATCACAGGTAAAAACTTAAAAATCAGCAATAAAGCTGTTATTTGCATGCCTTATCATGTGCTTCTTGATGTATATGAAGAGGAGAGATTAAAGGATAAAAAGTATGGTTCCACGAAAAGAGGAATAGCACCAGTATATGCTGATAAGTATAGGAAAAAAGGGATTAGAATGGGGGAAATCTTCTTTGAAGATGCTCTATATAAAAGGGTTCAGGAAATAGTAGAATATGAAAACCTTATAATTGAAGGGGGATACTCAAAGGATAGGATTGATCATAATGAAATTTATCATTGGCTCCTTAAATATGGAAACAGATTGAAACCATATATTACAGATGTTGGATTTTTCTTAACCGAGTTGATTGCCAATGACAAAAATATTATGTTTGAAGCACAACTGGGAGCACTTAGGGATATAGATTTTGGAATCTATCCATATACCACTTCTTCATCAACTTTGGCAGCCTATGCAACTATTGGAGCAGGTATTCCAGGAGAAAAGTTGGATAAGATAATAGGTGTAGTAAAAGCATATTCCTCATGCGTTGGAGAGGGACCTTTCACCGTTGAAATGGAGGGTGAAGAGGCAGAAAAGTTAAGAGAAGAGGGTCAGGAGTATGGTGCTGCCACTGGAAGACCAAGGAGAGTTGGAGCATTTGATGCCGTTGCCACAAGATATGGTTGCCTAGTTCAGGGAGCAGATGAAATCGCCTTGACTAAACTGGATGTTCTATCATATATGGAAGAAATTCCAGTATGTGTGGCTTATGAATTGGATGGTAAAAGATTCGAAGATTTTCCCACTGGAGAAATACTCAACAAGTCAAAACCAGTATTTGAGTATTTAAAAGGGTGGAGAAGTGATGTATCAGGGTGTAGAAAGCTGGAGGATTTACCCCTGGAGGCAGTGGAGTATATTAGTTACATCCAGGAATTAATAGGAACAAAAATAACTTATGTCTCAGTTGGACCAGGAAGAGATCAATACATTAACATTAAGTAAAGTATCAATTCTAATCAGTTAAGTATAATAATCAAGTGAGAATAATGGGTACACCTTAACTATTTTTATTAAAGTAGGGTAAGGAGGTACCCATTTTTTAAGGGGAAGAATAAGTCTAAGGCTTATGTATTTGAAGAAGCAATAAAATTATACCATTTTCACCCCTTCCATGGAGTTTATGAGTTGGTTATAACAAAATCTGTAGAAAAATGGGTATATATGAGGCAGTAGAGGTGATATCAATGTTGGATAATGTTCACACTTATATGAAGTTACTTAGCATGAAGGATTCAGGTGTTAGATTAAATTTTCAAGATATAACCGATGATCAGCTCAGTTATTTATGCATTGAGGAAGACCTCATAGACTCAGAGATTGCATACCTTTACAAGGTGGATGTGGATATGGTCAAAAACAGAAGATACAGAGCATACTTAAACAAGCTCCACATACTTCAGGAGAAATTGCTACAGGATCATTTTACAGTATTCAACCGAGAGGATGAGAAGAGGGATTCCAGTGTTGTACTATCTGAAGATACCAGAGAAATAATAGATAGAATTCACAATCTATCCAATGCAGAATTAGACCAGCTTCTGGATTACATAATTATCAACAACAAGAGGTTATCCTCTACAGTTCTAAAAAATAAACATGAATAGATCTATATAGTGAAAGTAGGAATGGAGATATGGATAGATTATATATAATTACAGGAGCATCTGGTCATCTTGGAAATGTTTTAGCAAGGGAGTTAATCTCAAAGGGAGAAAGGGTGAGGGCACTTATTCTCCCGGGAGAGGAAGTAAGATGTGATGGATTTGAAAAAATAGTATATGGTGATGTATTAAGAAAAGATACAATGACTCATCTGTTTGAAGATGTTCAGGGTAGAAGGATTATATTTATTCACTGTGCGGGAATAGTTTACATAAAGAGCAAGTATTCAAGAACTGTATACGATGTAAATGTTAATGGTACTAAAAATGTAATAGATATGTGTAAGGAGCACAAGGTGAGTAAGCTCATTTACATAAGTTCAGTGCATGCTCTTCCTGAGATAAAGGAAGGGGAAATTATAAGAGAAACAAAGGATTTTGATCCTGAAAAAGTGGTGGGGTATTATGCAAAGACCAAAGCTGAAGCCACAAAGCTTGTTCTTAAGGCTAACGATGAGAATCTAGAAGTATGTGTGATACATCCATCAGGGATAATAGGACCCTATGATTATGGACATGGACATATGACTGGCATGGTGGAGGAATACTGCAAGGGTAGACTATTGGCTGGAATGATAGGTGGATATGATTTTGTTGATGTTAGGGATGTGGTAGGTGGAATAATTTCCTGTGCTGATAGGGGTAGAAGTGGAGAGTGTTACATACTTTCCAACAGATACTTCACCATAAGAGAATTGATGGATGAACTTAGTAAGGTGACAAATAAAAGAAGAATTAGAGTGTATCTACCAAGGTGGATAGCTTATTTATCCGCACCTTTTGCAGAAATTTATTACAAGATTTTTAACAAGTCTCCATTATATACAAAGTACTCCATCTATACTTTGACATACAAACAGATTTTTTCCCATGAGAAAGCTGATAAAGAGCTAAATTATTCCACAAGGGATATGGCGGATACTCTCAAGGATACTTATGATTGGTTGGTGAGAAATGGTAGAATTAATAGATAGGCTACTTCATTAAGACGATAAAAAAACAAGTAAAAGTGTTTTGAAACTAGTACTTGTTAAATTGCTATTAGCTTTTGTAGTTGTCTGTTATGGTATAGACTTACTTCTTCATAGATATCAAGCCAATCATATACTCTGATTATGCCAGGAATTAATGGTAGTCTGTTGTAGTTTGTATCAATTAGTAATACATCAAACCCTGCCAATGCAATTTCAAGTGCATTCTCATATCTATCCTCAATGAATATGTGGCAATCAAGCTCCCTTGCCTTATTCACCTTAAAATGAGAGCCCAGCATGTGAAGATCATTATTTGGAATACCGTAATTTAGAAACCATCTTTTTGTTACTTCCTCCAATTTTGGTTCTCTTGACGTAACATATGATACATTATGCTGATTGGAAAGATGCCAAAGTATAAGATCTGAAAACTCTCTGGGCTTTGAATCAAGATGAATGCTGTGGGAATGCTCATTATAGAACTTTAAATATTCTTCCTTCGTTATACCAAGTACTTTGTCAATATCATATTCCTTAATCTGGGAAGGATGGATATTCTTTCCAAAATACTTATTGGCTAAGTCTAACCAGTAGAACTCCTCAGTAATTGTTCCATCAATATCAATACATAGATTTAATTTCATTTTATCACCCTTTCTTTTATTTATAATTAGAGTATAACTTACAATTATAAGGATAGAATTAAGGGTATATTAAGTTTGTGTAAAGTGTGTCTGCAGTCTCAAAGTATGGCAGATGATATAAGAGAAATATAGGTAAGGTAAAGGTGGTTCAAGATGAGAGAAGTAAATGGTGTTCCAGAACTTAATACAGCAAATCTAATCCTAAGAAGATTAAATCATGAAGATAGGTGGGACTTATTTCTGATGAGGAGTAATCCTGGAATGATTAAATATGCCGATGGCAAACTGGATAGAGATATTAATGACACCTTAGAATATATAAATAGGATGAATCAAGGTGTAGATGATAAGAAGTGGATCGCCTGGGGAATAGGGTTAAAGAAGGAAGGAGTAATTATTGGAACAATAAGTCTATGGAACTTAAATGAAGATAATAACAGTGGAGAACTGGGTTATGGACTTAATCCAGACTATCATGGGAAAGGGCACATGAGGGAAGCCTTGAAAAGGGTTGTTGAATTTGGATTTGAGGAATTTGATTTAAGTCTAATATTTGCATATACGGATAAGGATAATATTCCTTCCAACAAGCTACTGGAAAATTGTGGCTTCATGGAAGTTGATAGGATAAAGGAAAGTGGATTTCACTCGGATAGAGTCTTTGATTATATAGTATATAGGAAAGATAGAGGAAGGTAGATATTATGGATTTGTTAAAGAAGTTAAATGTTAAGGATCAGAAAACAGCCTTAATTATTAATTTGCCAGAAGATATGAAGGCTATTATTGATTCCTGGAGGGAAGTACTGGATGTGGAAATTGAACCTAATGGTGGAATATATCCTTTTGTACTACTATTTGCAAAGGATAGGGATTCTCTTGTGAAAGGTAAGGACATATTGAAGAGAGTAATGGACCCAAAGGAACTAATTTGGGTAGCCTATCCAAAGAAAACATCAAGAAATTACAAATCTGATCTAAGTAGGGATGACTTCTGGGAGGCATTGAAGGATCTTGGGTTAGAGCCTGTAAGACAAGTTGCCCTAAGTGATGATTGGTCGGTTTTAAGGTTTAAAAAAGGTGAAGATATAAAAAGGAAAGGAGATTAGTCAATATGCTAATCTCCTATTATTTATTATAGTACAGCTAAATCCTCATCCATGGGATCACATATGAACATGTGCCCGGGAGCATGGGTTATCATTAGTTCAGGTTTACTGGTCATTGCTATGGATTGAGGGGTTACACCACACGCCCAGAATACTGGAACCTCACCATCTTCAATCCTTGATGGATCCCCAAAGTCAGGTTTAGTTATATCCTTTATGCCAATTCTTGAAGGATCACCGATATGAATAGGTGCACCATGAACAGATGGGAATCTGGAAGTCGCCTGAACAGCTCTGGTAATCAGAGGATAGGGAACAGGTCTCATACTTACAACCATCTTACCGTGGAAGCTACCAGCTGGAACACAGTCAATATCTGTTATGTACATGGGAACATTATGATTGTCATCAATATGCCTTATGGGTATTGAAGCATTGATCATGGCAGACTCAAATGAGAAACTGCAACCTAAAAGGAATCCCACAAGATCATCTCTCCAGTAATCCTTAAGATTGACCACCTCATCAACTAATTCACCATATTTGTAAATCCTATATAGGGGAGTGTCATATCTTAGGTCTGCACCTGGAGCCATAAGTTTTGGTTCAGGATCTCCCACATCTGTAACATCAAGTATTGGACAGGGTTTAGGGTTTCTCTGTGCAAATAATAGAAAATCAAAGGCTAGATCCTTTGGTACTATGGCCAAATTAGCCTGGATATGACCTCTGCACATTCCCGATGTGGGCTTAATTAGTTGACCACTTCTGAATAGTTCTCTAACATCCTTAGGTTTTTGTCTTGATAAATCCATTGTCAAATCGATCAAAATATCCCTCCTTAAATTCTTGTTATTATTGTATACCACATTAGGGTGGTGAAATCCTTTATTATTTTAAACCATTATATCTTAAAAATAACTTCAAGGAAATCGTTGTAGTAAAAATTATTCTAAAATGAAAACATTATCCTCCAAAATACCCCTGGAAACTTTATATTTGTCCTGATATACTCTACTGAAATACCCAAATGGTTATTATTTTTAATATAAGATTTAAGAATAGGAGATGGTAATAGTGGAAGTAAAAGAGTTGGCAAAAAAGTACTTAAATTTTGGAGTTGAGTTAAGAAGGGAATTCCATAAGTATCCAGAAGCAAGCATGAAGGAGTTTAGGACACAGAAAAGAGTAATGGAAGAGTTGACTAAAATGGGAGTTAAAAACTACCCATGTGCTGGAACAGGGGTTGTGGGAATCATCCAGGGAAAAGGGGAAGGTAAGACTGTAGCCCTTAGAGCGGATATGGATGCTCTGGAGGTTTTCGAAGAGAATGATGTGGATTATAAGTCCACAACAGAAGGAGTAATGCATGCCTGTGGACATGATGCCCATACAGCAGGATTATTAACTGCAGCAAAGGTATTAAATGACCTTAAGGGAGAGTTCGATGGCAAGGTAAAGTTGTTATTCCAACCAGGAGAGGAAGTT
>JAUWAD010000067.1 GCA_030602225.1 Bacillota bacterium
GTAATGGAACTTGAGTTAAAAAGCTTTATAGGTAATTAAAATAATCTGGTGGGTAGCCCACCAGATTATTAGTTTCCAAATAGATGATTTGTTACTTTATATTTATTTTGCATATCTTCATACCATTTAGGATATGCTTCACTCATTTTTGTGTCAGTAAGTGCTGATACAATATCTTCTCTTGCAGATTCAAGATCCCCATCTGATGCGGGTTGCTTGTCAAAAAGCTTAATAATATGATAACCAAAAGAAGTTTCAACTGGTTGGGAGATTTCTCCTACATTTAAACTAAAGGCAGCTTCTTCAAATGGTGCAACCATTACACCTCTTTCAAAATACCCTAGATCTCCACCCATATTAGCATTGCTTAGATCCTTTGAGTGTAATTTCGCCATTACATCAAATTCTTCTCCTGATTGCAGTTTCTCAAGGATTTCCAATGCTAATTCTTCTGAATCAACTAAGATATGACTAGCCTTGATCCTTTCTTTTGTGGCGAAACTTGCTTTATTCTCTGTGAAGTAACTTAAAATCTCATCTTCTTGGATATCAATATAGGGTTTCATTAATGCTTCTATACTTAGGTTAAGTTCTATATTTTTCAGGATTTGTTCTGAAGTATAACCATACTGTGCGAGAGCATTGTTCAGTTGTTCTTCACCGCCATAAAATCCTACCATTTCAGCATATTCTGCATCAATTAAGTCTTGTGATATTTGAATGTTCTTCTCAGCGATTTCCAAATCCAGCATTTTTTCTAAGATTAGAGCTTCAAGTACTTCTTGACCATTTTGCTGAAGTAAATATTCATAAAATTCATCTTGTGTGATTTTCAAATCGTTGATTTCAGCCACTACTTCGCTTTTGCTTTCTTGTTGGCAAGAAATAAGTAAAATGCTCATTGTTATTATAAGAACAAGGATTAAACCTTTCTTGCTTTTGTTAGTTATTATTCTATTCATTTTTTATCTTACTCCTCTCAAATTATCTATTAGTAAGTATACCATAAAATTTCAATTAAAATATTACAATTCTGATTTTTAGGGTGAAAGTTTTGTGAAATAGCTAATATATTATTTCTAAAGTTTTAAAGGTAGTTTTTTACATTAATGGGTAAAATAGAACTATCAATTAGTTTTAAAGGGGATCTAGCAATGATTAATAAGGTTAGACAATCTATTATTGAAAAAATTGGATATGGATACTTAATAGTAAATCCTGTTGAAATAGAAGGATCTATTAAATGTGAGATTGTGGATTACAATAATATATTTAAGGATCACTTTAATTTTGAAGAGGATATTTTTGGCATGGATTTATCCATAATCAATAACAAACAACTTTGCAATTATCTAAAAGAAGTTCAAGAAGTATTATATCTAGATAATGAAATAAAGAAAGTGCTAACCATCGGTTCTAATTCATATTTTGTGAGGATATATCGACATGAGGATTATATAGTATTAATATTTGACTTCTCGAATGTTAATTACTTGAATAGTGATCAGTATAATCAAACGGGAACTGAGTTATTGAGTAACCTTCCAGTTGTAGTCTATAAATGTAAATTTGATCAGAATTGGACAATGGAGTACTTATCCCAAGGGTGTGAGGCAGTAACTGGGTATAAGCCGGAGGAATTAATTGGTAATAACCTGGTATCATTTAACGATCTAATAATAGACAAATACAAGATAGCAGTTAGAAATAAATGGATAGATGCCATAGAGAACAAGGGGTTTGTCAAAATAGAGTATGAGATTAAGACAAAGGATGATATGGTTAAGTGGGTATACGAGCAGGGACAACCTATATTTGATTCCGAAGATGCCATTGGGTATTTGGAAGGAATTATTGTTGACATATCAGAGCAAAAGAAAAGAGAAGAGGAAATAAATTATCTAACATACCACGATTCCATGACAGGGCTATTCAATAGACGATACTATTCCCATATTCTAGATAGACTAAGTAGTATTGATAAGATTCCAATTACTGTAATTGTGGGGGACATTAATGGATTAAAGCTAATAAATGATGCTTTTGGCCACGAGTTAGGGGATAAACTAATAATTGATACAGCAAAAATTCTACAGAGTTGCACAAGGTCATCCGATATTGTTACTAGAACCGGTGGAGATGAGTTTGTGATATTTCTTCCTAATACTGATAAAAGTATAGGTGAAATGGTTGTTAAAAGAATTTTGAAGGAATGCGAAGACTACAATAATTCTAGCACTAACTCTAAATTTAATATTAGTGTATCTTTAGGGCTTGAAACAATGTATTCACTGGATGAGAAGATTGATGATATCATTAAATATGCTGAAGACTATATGTATAAAAACAAACTATATAATCATAAAAGTACTCATAACACAATAATAAATAGTATAAGAAAGAAGTTATCTGGACTTATCAATGAGGGAGATGATAGTCTACCTAATATTGAATGTTTAGCTGAAAGTCTAGGTCAAGAATTGGGACTTAGCAAGGAATCTTTGGAAAAACTAAAAGTACTATCTTCTATTCATGATATTGGGAAGATCAGCATTGAAACAGATATTTTAAATAAGGTAGAGCCATTAACTGATGAAGAGTGGTTAATGATAAAAAAACATCCAGAAATGGGATATAGAATAGCTATGGCATCCTTAGAACTTGCTTCTATAGCTGATTATATAATTTCCCATCACGAGAGATGGGATGGTGGAGGTTATCCTGAAGGATTGAAAGGTGATCAAATACCGTTATTATCTAGAATTGTGAGTGTTTTAGATGCTTATGATGCTATGAGAACAGATAAGACATACAGAAAGAAACTAAGTAAAGAAGAGGCTATTGAAGAGATAAAGCGAAATGCTGGGACTCAATTTGATCCTGAGATAGCCAGAGTGTTTATTGAGGTTGTAGAGAAAAATTATTGTGATTAAATATTAATAATTGTTTATAAATAATTATTAATTGCTTATAATCTATGTATAAATAAAGGAGCAAATATGGATACTTCAACTTCGAATATAATTTTTGCATTTTCGTTAACTTTGTTTGCAGGTTTATCAACTGGTATTGGAAGCGCTTTAGCTTTTTACACAAAGCAAACCAATAAGAAATTTCTTTCAGCTGCATTGGGATTTTCTGCAGGTGTGATGATATATGTTTCTTTTGTAGAAATATTTGTTAAGGCAAGAGAGTCCTTAAGTCTGATTTATGGTGATACAGGTGGCTTGTTAGTAACAACCATTGCTTTTTTTTCAGGGATTACACTAATTGCCGTAATTGATAAGTTTGTCCCAACGGGAGAAAACCCTCATGAATTAAGAGATGTGAAAGACATGAAAAAAGGTGTAGATGAAAACGCTGAATTAATGAGGATGGGTGTTTTTTCTGCTCTGGCAATTGGCATACACAATTTCCCAGAAGGTTTAGCTACCTTCATAAGTGCCCTACAAGATCCATCCCTGGGTATTAGCATTGCTATTGCCATAGCAATTCATAATATTCCAGAAGGGATAGCTGTATCTGTACCAATTTACTTCGCAACCGGGAGCAAGAGAAAAGCATTTAAATATTCATTCTTATCAGGGCTATCAGAACCTTTAGGAGCAATTGCAGGGTACTTTCTTCTTATGAATTTCTTTGATGAAAAGTTGTTTGGGCTAGTATTTGCAGCTGTTGCAGGAATAATGGTATATATATCCCTTGATGAATTGTTGCCAACTGCAGAAAAATATGGAGAACATCATATAGCAATCTATGGAATGATTGGTGGAATGCTTTTAATGGCCATCAGCTTAATAGTTTTATAATATTTTTAAGAGGTGTTTATATGACAAGGATTGAAACAGATAGGCTTGTGCTAAGGAGATTTAAACTTAGTGATCTCAATGACTTTTATGATTATGCAAAAAATCCTAATGTAGGTCCAAATGCAGGATGGGATTTTCATAAGTCAAAAAAGGAATCTCTATTACTACTTAAGAATTTTATCGAGAGCAATGAAGTTTGGGCCTTAGAGTTAAAGGAGAACTCTAAGGTAATTGGATCCATTGGTCTACATAAGGATAGGAAGAGAGAAAACAAATCTGCATGTATGATGGGTTATGTTCTTGGAGAAGATTATTGGGGCAAAGGATTGGCAACTGAAGCAGCAAAGGCAATAATTCAATATGCATTTGAAAGGATGGATGCATCGATTTTATCGGTATATCATTACTCATTCAATGAAAGATCAAAAGGTGTTATAATGAAATGTGGATTTAAGTTTGAAGGGATTTTAAGATTTTCTACAGTGACACAAAATGGTTCGGTTTACGATGATTGTTGCTATTCAATGACTAGGGAAGAATATAAGAATACTTATAAAGAGGCTATTTCTCAATGAGGAATATAGTCTCTTTAACTTTGTAAATTAAAGGTTTTTAATATATAATTAGTGTATCAATACTCGGGAGGTACAAAAATGGATAGAAGTCTTAGAATCCAAAGATTGTTGGATTATATAAAGCGACTAAACAACAAGGAAGATGGTAGAACTCTTTATCTCGAATATAAAGATGAAATACACTCAGTTTTACCACAAGATGCATTTGAAATATTCCATAGTCTTCTTAGTGAGGGTTATAAAGAAAAAGAGATATTAGTTTTTTTAGATAAAATTATTAATGTTTTTTATGAAAGCTTATCCAGTCATACCTATCAAAAGCCAAAAAACGATAATTTTCTGATGGATCTCATTTTAGAAAATGAAGCACTAAGGAGAAAAATTGATGATATTAAGGTAATAATAAAAGAACCTACATCTAAAATCAGAAGAGAAAAGCTTATACCTAAAATAGAAGAGTTAAGAGATTTCTTTCCCCATTATACAAAAAAGGAGAATATCCTTTTCCCTTATTTAGAGAGGAGAATGGAGAAATTTAATGGTTTATCTATAATGTGGGCACTGCATGATGAGGTTAAGAGCCAGGTTGAAAATGCACTAAATCTTCTTAAGGATGAAAATAGTGATGATCATGATGTGAATGTTTCCATCGCTCAACTATTTTTTGGTATCTTAGGAGTAGTCAAAAAAGAAGAATTGATTTTATTTCCAGCATCATGTGAAGTCCTTGAAGAAGATGAATGGTATGATATGCATAGGCAGAGTTTAGAGTATTCATTTCCATTTATAGAAAAAGAATGGACAATAACAGATATTGAAGAAAGAAAAGACTTATTATCTGAGGGTGTATTTAAAACAGAAACAGGAGAACTAACACTAGATCAGATATTACTAATATTCAATTCACTTCCAGTAGATATGACCTTCGTGGATGAAAAAAATAAAGTTAGATTCTTTACAAGACCTAAGGATAGGATATTCCCAAGATCTCCAGCTATAATTGGAAGAGATGTTAATAATTGTCATCCGCCAGATAGTGTTCATATCGTGGAAGAGATAGTTGACACTTTTAGAAGGGGAGAAAGGGATTCAGCAACATTCTGGTTGACTTTAAAAGGCAGAAGACTTTTAATTCAGTATTTTGCTTTAAGAGATTCAGATAATAATTATAAAGGGGTAATAGAAGTAAGTCAGGATATTACTCAGATTCAAAAATTAGAAGGAGAAAGAAGATTACTCCAGTGGGATTAATTTTTAGCCTTTAATCTAGCCCTGGATTTGGAGGAGAGAATATATGAAGAAGAATTTATTAATTATAATAATTAACATATTTGTGATTTTATTATTAGTACCAAGTATTAGCCAGGCATCAATCTTAAAACCAATTAGAATAATAGTTGATGGGAAAGAAGTTGTACCAACTGATCCACCTATAATAGAAAATAGTAGGACCTTGGTACCACTTAGATTTATTTCAGAAGAGTTAGGTGCTGATGTTCAGTGGATAAATGAGACAAGAACAGTAATAGTAAGTAAAGATAACAAGTCTGTCATGTTAAAAATAGATAGCCAAATCATTCAATATGACAATGGGAAAAGCTATGGAATAAGTGATATAGCACCTAAAATAGTACCTGGGATTGACAGGACCTTTGTACCAATTAGACTTATTGGGAATGCATTGGGTGTTCACATTGATTGGGATAATGAAAATAGAAGTGTGATAATTGATTCTTTCAAAACAAGTGAAATTATACCATTTTATGATATGAAAATTAACCAAAATTCAACTAATTATAGAATTACAGGAAGAACAGGAATAAATTTAGAATTGCCAGAACAATATATTAAGGTTGGAGAGGAGATAAGACTACTTCTAATGGATAGGGATAGTCATACTGGATTTATAGTTGGGAAATCCAAAGGTACCCAAGGTCCTGTTTATTATGTACCCAGTTTAGAGGAAAACGGAGAGAAGATATTAGTAGCAGCAATATATGATAGCAGTAATATTTTGATCGCAGCTGATGCAATTCCAGTAATTATTGATGTTAAGCCAGTAGTTGGCATTAGTGGAGTTAAGGATTTTGAAGAGTACAAAGACAGTGTTAGCGTAACTCCAAGTATCAACTTTAATGCTCACTCAGTAAAGTATGTGTTTACCAATACTACAAATGGAAGAGTCTTTCAATATGATAAGGAGGATCCTTATTTAACTAGAAGTTTTTCACCTTCCTTTGAGAATCAAGGAGCATATACTTTACAGATAATTGCCTATGATCATTCATTTAACGAGTATAAATCTGCAGTAATAAGTTTTGTAATTAAAAATGAGAAAAAGCTATCACTTGGTGGTGTAAAGCCTAATAGTAATATAACGAATATAACTAGACTATGGGCAGTGCGTAATTTTAATGTCAATGAGACGAGATTTATCCTTATCCATGGTAGTTCAGGTAGGGAAGAAATACTAAAAACAATACCATATGGTGAGTTTCAGTGGTTCCCTGGCCCTGAATATACCGGGGAAAAACAGCTCATAGTGGAAGTTCTGGATACTAGAAACAATATTATAAGGAGTAACCCCATTAAGGTGATTGTTGATGGTAGTCCAAAGATACAACAATTAGGAATAGGACCTGACCAGGTTATAACAGGAAGTACAGAATTAAAATATAGATCTAATGTTAATATTGAGGATGTAACTTTCCAACTTAGAAGCACCAGCGGAAAGACTAAATCCTTAAGACTTGAGACTGGTAAGGATTCAGTATCATTTATTCCGGTAACAGGTGATGATGGCAATTGGACTGTAACAGTAAGTGGTATTTACAATGGAAGAAGAATTGTCAGTGAGACTGTTAATTTTAGAATTTATCTTGGGAAAATATATGGTCCAACTATTTTAGTACCTAAAGATCAATTTCAGAATTTTGCATCCCAGCTAGCAAGAGAGTCTTTCCTAAAAACTGGAATGTCTGCTGCAATACAAACCTCTCAAGCAATTCTAGAAACGGGATGGGGACAATATGTACCAACAGACAAATACTCAGGAAAGAATTCAAGAAATTTGTTTGGGATTAAAGGAACAGGAAGCAATGGTTTTGTAATTTCAAACACTTGGGAAGTTTACAATGGGATAACCTATAGGATTGATGATAAGTTTAGAGCATATAATGATCCTAAGGAGAGTTGGGAAGATCATAAAGCACTATTGCTAAATGCACAGCGGTATGGAATTTTTAGAGACGTAATGTATGACTCAACTATGGGAACATGGGCTATTCGTAGAGCAGGTTATGCTACAGATCCAGAGTATCCCCTAAAGCTTATGGATATTATAAAGCGATACAATCTAAAGGAATTGGATAGAATAAAACTATAAAGGGTGATTTAGATGGATTATAGTATGCATAATAAAGAAGAACTGATAAAAAGAATTGAAGAACTTGAAAGATTGAATGCTCAATTGCTTATCGAGAAGGAAAAAGCAGCAACCCTTGATTTCCCATGGACAGGTAATTTAGGGAACTGGTATTGGGATTTTAAGTCAAACATTGTGACATTTAATCCACTTAAGATAAAAGCATTGGGATATGATGAGGATGAAGTGCCTAGACAAGTAAATTATCAGTTTTTCACTGACAAACTTCACAAAGACGATTTTAAGAATACCATGGAAGCTATGAAGAGGCACCTTTATGGAGATAGCCCTGTTTATGAGGTTGAGTATAGGATTCAAGCAAAAGATGGATCATATAAATGGTATTACGACAGAGGTGCAATTACCACTAGAGATGAGGATGGAAAGCCTGTGTTATTGGCAGGTATCGTTTTTGATATAACTCAAAAAAAGAATATGGAAGAAGAACTAGAAAGAAAGAATTGTGAATTACAGAAATTATCAATGACTGATAGTCTAACTAATCTTAAAAATCATCGTGCCATACTTAGCTTTCTCAAAAGAGAAATGGAAGAAAGTCAAAGATTTGGGGAAGACCTATCTATAATTATGTTAGATATAGATGACTTTAAAGTTATAAATGATTCAAAAGGACATTTAGCAGGAGATAAAGTTCTGTCAGATGTTGGCAAGATAGCTAGGAAAAGTCTTAGAAAAACCGATGCAATTGGGAGATATGGAGGAGAGGAGTTCTTGTTGGTATTACCATTTACCAAGGGCAGTGAAGCTTTGATAATCGGAGATAGAATAAGAAAGAGAATAGAAGATCACATCTTTATAGAAGGTTTAAAGTTAACCATTAGTGGTGGTATAAAGGAATATTTTGGTGAAAGTATAAAAGAATTTATTAATGAGGCTGATAAGAAGCTTTATGAAGCAAAAAGAACCGGTAAGAATAAAATAGTATATTAGGTGACTTTATGAGAATTGGTTATGCATGCTTAACATATGGAAATATAACATCAAACTTTAAAACTATCACAAAAAAAACTTTAACAGTTGAAAATTTGTTGAAAGTAATAGATCATAACTTAAATGCATTGGAAGAGATTATTGATTACAACATTGAAAACAATCTGGATCTTTTTAGAATTACATCTGACTTAATACCCTTTGGCTCTAGTTCGCTTAATGTCATTGAATGGGATAAGATTTTTGGAGAAAGATTTCATGACATTTCCTTGAAAATACTTGACTCAGGGATTAGGGTATCAATGCATCCTGGACAGTATAGTGTTTTAAACTCTCCAAGAGAAGAAGTATTAACAAATACCATAGACGATCTTAAATATCATGAAAAAGTATTAAATCTACTTGGTACGGATAATAGTTCAAAAATAGTTCTGCATATAGGTGGAGTTTATGGAGATAAGAAATCATCTATAGATCGGTTTATCGAAAATTACAATAAACTTGAAAATGCTATCATGGATAGAGTTATAATCGAGAATGATGATAAAAGCTATACAATCGAAGATGTTATGCATATTTCATCAAAGGCAGGCATTCCCGTGGTATTTGATAATCTTCACCATAAGGTTAACAATTGTGGTGGTTCTGATTTATTATGGATAGATGAAGCTAGAAAAACATGGCTAAAGGAAGATGGAGTTCAAAAAATTCACTACTCTCAGCAAGATACAAAAAAGTCAAAAGGTGCGCATTCCTTTACCATTGACTTAGGTGAGTTTAAGGAATATATGCATCTAAACTTCCGCGGAAGTTTAGATGTAATGCTTGAAGTTAAAGATAAAAACCTTTCTGCAATTAAAGTAAGTAATTTTGTAAGGAGTAGTAATATTAATAAACTGGAAGTTGAATGGAGCAGATACAAATACAATATATTGGAAAAATCACCTAAAAATTATAATTCTATAAGACAATTGTTAAAGGCTAAAGAACAATATCCAATAATTGAATTCTATAATTTAATTGATATCTCATTATCTTTAGAATCGACAATTGGAAACCAAATAAATGCTATTGAACATGTATGGGGTTACTTTAAAGATATTGCAACAGAAGAAGAGAAAAAGAAGTACTTTGGATTGATAGCTAAGTTTAAAGAAGGAAGAAATACATCGAATGGTATTAAAAAATTCTTAAAAGAACTTGCGTTTAAATATGAGAGAGATTATTTAATGAACTCATATTACTTTTCAATTTAGATCAAGATTAAGGAGAATAATTATGCTATATCAGTGTCGTGAGTGCATGAGTGAGTACCCTTTGAACACTTTGGAATATAAGTGCAAATGTGGAGGACATTTCAATTTAAAGTTTAATAAATCAGGCTATAAACCTGATTTATATAAGGATGTTTCAAATTTATCCCTATGGGATTATGAATGTGTACTACCATTTAACAAAGAAGAAAGTAGAGATATAACTATGATGGAAGGGCTTACGCCTTTAATTCCCTTGGAAGAAGATCTCTATGCTAAGGCTGAATACTATATGCCAACACTTTCCTTTAAGGATAGAGGTGGCGTAATGTTGGTACTTTTAGCTAAAAAGATAGGTTTAAGTGAAATAGCAATAGATAGTAGCGGCAATGCTGCTACATCTGTTACTGCATATAGTACAAGGGCTGGAGTAAGGTGCCATGTGTTCGTTCCTGAGAAAACATCTACCAATAAACTTAAGCAGATTCAAGCCCATGGTGGGATTGTTCATACAGTATGGGGCAACAGAGAAGATACATCTCTAGCAGTTAAAGAGTTTATAACCTTGAACAACATTTTCTATGCAAGTCACATTTATAATCCAGTGTTTTATCATGGTACCAAGACATACTTTTATGAGGTATTTGAGCAACTAGGTTTTAGATTTCCTGATATATTTATTATTCCCATAGGAAATGGAACTCTTATATTTGGTGCAGAACTAGCTTTCTTAGAGCTAAAAGAAGCAGGATATATTCAAAAGTATCCAAAGATAATAGGAGTACAGGCAAAAAACTGTGCTCCGTTAATAAGTGAGGATCCTGTCAGTATAAAGGAAACCATAGCTGAAGGAATAGCGATTCCAAATCCGCCTAGGAAGAAAGAGATATTAGAAATAGTAAATAGTACAGGTGGATATATAATAGGGGTAGATGAAGATGAAATTTTAAGTGCTAAAGATGGATTAGCAAAAAAAGGATTATATGTAGAGGATACATCAGCAGTAAATTATTGTGCTTACTTGAAAATTAAAGAAAATTTAACACCAAGTGAGAGCGTAGTGATTCCTTTGTGTGGCTCAGGTTTAAAAAGCAATGTCAAGCACTTTTGAAAATGTCCCATAAATATTAAATTATTAGCACCAAAATTATTGTTTTTTGGTGCTTTAATTTTTTTGTATTAATTTAGCTTTTAGATAATTGTGAATCTTGCATAATTGCATTCTCGCTTGAAATAAACAAAAACACCTAAACAAGCATCAAAGATGCCCGAATTTGA
>JAUWAD010000112.1 GCA_030602225.1 Bacillota bacterium
CTATTTTTGAACAATATTATTTTATTTATGAAAAAGTCATCAAAATCAAAAATAACTGTTTATTATTTAACAATAATCTGATATTATATACCCATCAAATTGTATATTTATTAACAAAAAGGAGGATTTTGATGCTAACTCGAACTCTAAATAGTGAGCTCTATACTGAGCTGGAAAACTACATTGATTCCATCGAGAATAAGGAATCAGCATTAATTGAAGTACTGCACGAAGCACAGCATCTATTTGGTTATTTACCTATGGAAGTCCAGTTGTTCATAGGTGAGAAACTAAATGTACCAGCATCCAAGATATTCGGTGTGGTAAGTTTTTACTCATACTTTACAACAGAGCCTAAAGGAAAGTATGTCATAAACATCTGTACAGGTACAGCATGCTTTGTAAGAAACGCAGAAGCAGTAGTCAGGGAATTTGAAAAGACACTGGGAATTAAGACAGGAGAGACAACTGGTAATGGAATGTACACTATAGAATGTCTTAGATGTGTTGGAGCTTGCGGTTTGGCACCTGTAGTAATGGTTAATGAGGATGTTTATGGTAAGGTTACAGCGGATCAGGTGAGTAAAATCATTGGAAATTACACGGAATAGGGGGTGTTATGTATGGAAAGGATAAAAGACTTAAACTGTCTATTGGATAAGCAAAGAGAACTGGAACATATAATGGAAGTTAGACGTGCCAATGTTGAACATTCAGAATACAAGGAATTTCTAATATGTGGAGGAACTGGATGTGTTTCTGCTGCCAGCTTGGAACTTCTTGAGAATATGAAAAAGGAAATAGCAAACCTTGGCCTTGGAGAAAAGGCTAATGCCTCCATTACAGGATGCTTTGGATTCTGTGAAAAGGGACCAATAGTAAAGGTATTTCCTGAAGATGTATTCTATGTTGGTGTAAAACCTGAAGATGGAAGTAGAATTATAAAGGCTCATCTAATAGAGGGAACAAAGGTGGAGAGACTTCTTTATGAAGAACCAACCTTGAAGATGAAGGTTGAAACTCAGCATGAAATGGAGTTTTATAAAAAACAGGAGAGAATTGCCCTAAGAAACTGTGGGCTTATAAATCCTGAATTAATAGAAGAATACATAGCAAACAGAGGATATGAAGCCCTGGGTAAGTGTCTACTACAAAGGACTCAGGATGAGGTAATAAATGAAATAAAGCACTCAGGACTTAGGGGAAGAGGCGGCGGAGGATTCCCAACTGGTTTGAAGTGGGAATTTGCCAAGAGAAGTAAGTCAGATATCAAATATGTGGTATGTAATGCAGATGAGGGAGACCCAGGTGCATTTATGGATAGATCCATACTTGAAGGGGACCCACATAGCATTATTGAAGCTATGACCATAAATGGTTATGCAATTGGAGCAAACAAAGGCTTTGTATACATAAGAGCAGAGTATCCACTGGCTATAAAGAGACTAAAGAATGCCCTAAAGCAGGCAAAGGAAGCAGGTCTATTGGGTAAGGACATAATGGGTACTGGGTTTGACTTTGACATAGCAATAAAGTATGGTGCAGGTGCATTTGTATGTGGAGAGGAAACAGCCCTTATTCACTCCATTGAAGGAGGAAGGGGAGAACCAACCACAAAACCACCTTTCCCTGCCGAAAGTGGACTATGGGGTAAACCCACATCAGTAAATAATGTTGAGACATTGGCTAATATTCCAGCAATCCTTATTAATGGAGCTGATTGGTATAACAAGATGGGAAGTAAGACATCAAAAGGAACAAAGGTATTTGCCCTTGCTGGAAAGATCAACAACGTTGGTCTTGTGGAGGTTCCAATGGGAATCACCTTAAGGGAAATCATCTATGATATAGGTGGTGGAATAAAGGATAACAAGAAGTTCAAGGCTGTACAGACCGGTGGTCCATCTGGGGGCTGTATCACCGCTGACCAGTTGGATGTTCACATAGATTATGAATCCCTAAGTGCCATAGGTTCCATGATGGGTTCTGGTGGAATGATTGTAATTGATGAGGATAACTGCATTGTTGATATAGCTAAATTCTATCTTGAGTTCACAGTGGAGGAGTCATGTGGTAAGTGTACTCCTTGTAGGGTGGGAAACAAGAGATTATATGAGATGCTTACAAAGATCACTGAAGGAAAAGGTACAGTGGAAGATCTTGAGGATATGAGAAAGCTTGCTGAAGTTATAAAGCTTACATCTCTATGTGGTCTTGGACAAACGGCTCCAAACCCTATCCTATCTACGATGAAATACTTCTATGATGAGTATCTTGCTCATGTTGTTGATAAGAGATGTCCTTCTGGAGTATGTCAGGCACTATTAAGATACATTATAAGTGCTGAGAAATGTATAGGATGTACCAAGTGTGCCCGTGTTTGTCCTGTATCCTGTATAAGTGGCAAGGTTAAACAAGCGCACTTAATAGATCAGGATCTTTGTATTAAGTGTGGAGCATGCTTTGATGCTTGTCCTGTAAATGCTATTTCGAAAGGTTAGGGGTGATAAGTATGATAAAGGTAACAATTAATGGAAAAGAAGTCATGGTTCCAGTGGGAACTACAATATTGGATGCTGCTAAAGAGGTTAATGTTAAGATACCAACACTTTGTCATCTTGACCTTCATGATATAAAGATGGTAAACAAGGCTGCAAGTTGTAGGGTCTGTGTTGTGGAAGTGGAGGGTAGAGCTTCATTGGCTCCTGCATGTGCAACACCTGTTTATGAAGGTATGGTTATAAAGACAGATACAAAGAAGGCAGTAAAGGCAAGAAGAACAGTTGTGGAACTGTTATTATCTGATCATCCAAAGGATTGTCTAGTATGTGAGAAGAACACTGACTGTGAATTGCAGTCCCTTGCTGCTGATCTTGGAATTAGACATGTTAAATATGAGGGAGCATTATCTTCCTTTGCAAAGGATGATAGTAGCTTTTCCATAGTTAGGGATATGACCAAATGTATCATGTGCAGAAGATGTGAGACCATGTGTAATGAAGTACAGAGTGTTCATGTACTTTCTGGTATAGGAAGAGGATTTGATACAGTTGTTGGAACTGCATTTGATCTGCCCATGTTTGAAACCACGTGTACATTCTGTGGACAGTGTCTGGCAGTATGTCCTACTGCTGCACTAACTGAAGTAAATAATGTTCCCAAGGTATGGGATGCAATTAATGATGAGAAGAAGTTTGTGGTGGTTCAAACTGCTCCTGCAGTAAGGGTTGCCCTTGGGGAAGCCTTTGGTATGGAACCAGGGACTGTAGTAACTGGAAAGATGGTTGCAGCCCTTAGAAGAATGGGCTTTGACAGAGTATTTGATACTGACTTTGCAGCGGACCTTACCATTATGGAAGAAGCATCTGAATTTGTTCATAGATTGGAGCATGGTGGAAAGCTTCCCATACTAACCAGCTGCTGTCCTGGATGGGTTAAGTTTTTTGAGCATCAGTTCAGTGATATGCTAGATATTCCATCCAGTTGTAAGTCTCCCCATGAGATGTTTGGTTCAATCTGTAAGTCCTACCTGGCTGAGAGAATAGGAATTAAACCTGAGAATATGGTGGTGGTATCCATAATGCCATGTGTTGCGAAAAAGTATGAGGCTGCAAGACCTGAACTAGGACATGGTGGTACCAAGGATGTGGATATAGTAATTACCACAAGGGAACTTGCAAGAATGATAAATGAGGCTGGAATTAGCTTTAATCATATTGATGATGAGGACTTTGATCATCCCCTGGGACAATCAACAGGAGCATCCGTAATATTTGGAGCAACTGGTGGGGTAATTGAAGCTGCTCTTAGAACCGCTTATGAGTGGTTAACAAAGGAAACCTTGGAGAACGTTGAGTTTGAAGTCCTAAGGGGAATGGAAGGAACCAAGGAAGCTACAGTTAACATTAATGGTGAGGATATCCATATTGCTGTAACCCATGGACTGGGTAATGCTAGAAATCTTCTAGAGAAGATTAGAAGAGGAGAGGCAAACTACCATGCCATTGAGATAATGGCTTGTCCTGGAGGTTGTGTTGGTGGTGGTGGTCAACCATATCACCATGGGAATATTGACATCCTTCAAAAGAGAATTGCAGGTATTTATTCTGAGGATAGAGCTAAGAACATTAGAAAGTCCCATGAAAACCCAATGATAAAGAAGATATATGAGGATTATCTAGGAGAGCCATATGGTGAAAAAGCTCATGAGCTTCTTCATACTCATTATGTTCCAAGACAGAAGATGTAGGTTAGAGGTTTAGGGTTCATAGATGGACATTCTATACTTTTAAATGAGCTTCATTTATAAGTAACAGATTAATACAACTATATAGAAAATTAAAGAGGCTTGAGTTTTCAAGCCTCTGATTATGTCTAGTACTATTCATCCTCATCCTCCATAATTACCAATACTGGACATGGAGCATGGGTTACTACATTTTTAGATACTGAACCAAAGAATAGTCTCTTGATCTTTGAATATCCCCTTCTACCAATTACAATAAGATCTGATTTTTTATCTTCTGCCATACTAACAATACCCTTATATGGATCTCCAATGGTTACTACCTTTTCATAAGGGATATCAGTTAAATCTGGTAGTGTAGGGATAAATTCATCTAGCATATTCTTTTGTTGTTTTGTCAATGAATCAAGAACTGATTCCATATCAATTCCCGCTGCGATTTCACTTCTTCCTTCAAAGAAAATATCTGGGTCCTTAACCACACTTAAGAATGTCAATGAGCTAGAATACTTTCTGGCAATGTCCACTGCCTGCTTAGCAGCTTTTAATGATGTGGGAGATCCATCTACAGCTACTAGAATATTTTTCATTTTTCTCACCTCTTAAACTACTTCCCACAATATAACTTCTAATGCT
>JAUWAD010000009.1 GCA_030602225.1 Bacillota bacterium
TATGCTTTTTTAAGCAAAGGAAGAGCCTTTGCATATTGATTGTAGTTAAGGTATCCATCACTCTTAGCTAATGCTAAAAAATGATTGTAGATGAATCTGCTACAACCAATATTTTTGTTGATTAATGCAGCCTGTTCAGTTGTTGGGTACAATCTATATTTATAAGCTCTGTTCATTATACTCAACTCCTTGATATTAGTATATCACAGCTAGTTTAGTCGAACAAGTGTTTTGTAGAAATATCTAGTAATTCATCTCCTACCTGCAGAGGAAGGAGTATTCTTACCAAGAGATTTTGATAAAACAACCCCCAAAACCCTAGGGTTTTGGGGGTATAATTATGCTTCATACACATTAAGTGCTGCTTGTAATGCCTCTCCTCTATTTACTTTGACTCCTTTTCTTATTAGAGTTGCCTCCAATGCAGATAGTACTCTTAGAACATTTTCCTTTCTACAACTATATCCCATTGAACCAATTCTCCAGATCTTTCCTGTTAAGGGACCAAAAGCAGCTGCTATTTCAACACTGAAGTTTCTGATCATTTCCAATCTAACCTCAGACTCAACCACTCCATCAGGTACCATAACACATGTAACAGTTGGAACCTTGTCAAACTCTTCTCCAAATATTTCAAGACCCATTGCCTCTAATCCTTCTACAAGAGCTTTTTCATTGTACTTATGTCTTTTTATTCTTTCTTCAAGACTTTCTTCTTTTATTATCCTAAGACCTTCTCTTAGAGCATATAGCATGGAGGTTGCTTCTGTGTGGTGATTTAGTCTCTTAGGTGACCAGTACTCCTGTATCTGGCTTAAATCTAAATAATTAGTAGAAATCATTCTATCATTGAATGAATCCTTATCAAGTCCTTGTTCAATTTTCTTTCTCTCTAAAAGAATCTTTTCTACTCTTTCATTATATGTTAATGGAGCCATTCCAGTGGGAACTGATAAGCACTTTTGTGTTCCACCAATAACTGCATCTATTTTCCATTCATCTGTTTTAAATTCTGTTCCTGTAAGGGTTGCGACAGAGTCTACTACTAATAGAATGTCTTTCTCTCTACAATAATGTCCCAACTCTTTTAGTGGCTGCATTCTACCAGTTGATGTCTCTCCATGAACAATTGCTACAACTTTGGGATTAAACTCATCAATTTCTTTTTTTAGCTGTTGGAAGGAATATGTTGTTCCCCACTCAATCTCAGTAGTGTGTACATCTCCTCCTGCTCTTTTAGATATCTCTGTTAAAAGGTGCCCGAATCTTCCAAATATGGGAACATATACCTTATCTCCCTTTTCTATTATCCCTGATAGAACAGCCTCTATTCCTGCTCTTGCAGTCCCATCAACCACGAATGTCTGCTGGTTTTCGGTTTGAAAAGTATATCTTAGTAAATCTTGAACCTCATCCATGATATTAAGGAAATCAGGATCATATTGACCAAGTATGGGGGCACTCATTGCCCTAAGTACTCTTGGTTCCGCTTCTACAGGTCCTGGAGTCATAATAGTCCTTTGTGGTATCACTAATTCTTTATACATAAACTTACCTCCTTGTATGTGAGCTTGGCACTTGCAGCTCCCACTATCCTCTATTACTATTTTCTTATATTTTTATCAAGAAATAACTATCAATAGTTGCTAAAGTATACATTTTTTTATGGAAGTTCTAGACAATTAAGTATAAAGGGAAAACCCACTTGGCTTAAGGAACCTAAGTGGGTTTTTGGATAGTTTATGCAGATTTATATATAACACATAATTTGATTTTATAAAA
Source organism: Bacillota bacterium (assembly GCA_030602225.1). Taxonomy (GTDB): domain Bacteria; phylum Bacillota; class Clostridia; order Tissierellales; family Tissierellaceae; genus Gudongella. The sequence continues at coordinate 1,783 of JAUWAD010000009.1, forward strand.
TCTATATTTAGTACACTTTTCTTGACTTATTTTATTGGTGTAGCTAAATATCGTTGAATAATAAACTATACAGTGCCTACTTCAACAGCATTCTTATACTCAACTACCACTTTCTCATTGTATACATCGTAATTAAATTCATTAAGATCTTTTGATACCAACATAGCTATTAAAACATCGATGTCAACGTTCATAATAGTTCTAAGCATTCCTGCAAACCAGTCTATTCCAATTAGGATTGCTATACTTTCCATTGGTAATCCCAATGTTGTGGCGAAGAAAGTATAAACTACAACTGAACCACCTGGTACTACTATTGTTCCCATTGTCATCATTGCTGCAAGTAAAACTCCTGTCATCATTTCTACTGTAGTTAATACTGTTCCAGTAGATTGTGCCATAAATAAAATTGCTAAAACATAACATGCAACCGCCCCTGAACTATTCATGGTCATAGTAATAGGTCCTGTAAAGTCAGCAACCTTTCTACTAACACCAAACTTAGTAACTGAATCTTCCATCTTGGTTGGAAGGCATATTGCACTTGAAGTGATTGTTAATGCCATTATAGACATTTTAGCAAACTTCTTAGGCATTTTCAGTGGATTTACACCAACTCTAACAGCTGTATAAGGTATGTATAGTGCAAACATTATAAGATCTGCAATTAAAAGTGCCATTAAGAACTTAATCATAGGCATGATAACATCGAATCCTGTAGTTGCTGCAACTCCTCCCAAAAGAGCAAAAATTCCTATAGGTGCAAACTTCATAACCATCTCAATAATTTGGAGAACTACTCCATTTACATCTTTTAAAAATGACAAGATATTATCTCTTCCAGTAATTTGAGCATATTTACCAGCAGCTAAACCGAATAAAAGTGAAAATACTATAGCTTGTACTGTTGCTCCTTGGCTCATTGCTGCAAATATATTAGTTGGTACAAAGTTTACTATTGTATCGATAATTGAAACTGATCCCAAAGTACTTTCTGTAGTTTCAACTCCTGTAGCTATGTTTATTCCTACTCCTGGTTGGATTAATAAAGCAAGACCCAGTCCAATGAATGCAGATATAAACGTAAATGAAATTATGTACTTAAATGTATGAAAACTTAGTTTGCCAGCTCCTGAACCGCCTATGCTTCCAATTGCCCCCGCTACAGATGTCATTATCAATGCTATAATAGACATTTGAATCAATCTTAACCAGATTGTACCAATAAACTGTATGTTTTTCATTGGCTCTCCTATTAGAGACCCTAGAATCAATGCAAGTGCACTGGCTAATACTATTTGCGATGTAATAGATAAAGTTTTTTTCTTCGTAATAGACATGATTTCTCTCCTCTCCAGACATAATTTTTCCTTAACTATAGAATAATTCCAATAGATTTTATACTATTTTTAGCACCCCCTTGGTCAAAATTATTCTTATTAAGCTCGTTTCATTTTCTATCATCTGACTCATAGTGTTATTATAAATTATAGTTCTGAAAATCTATCTAACACTTTTAATAAGCTAGATCATAGAACATTTCTTTCAGAAGTTCCACTCCATATACATAATCTTCTGGATCAGTAAACTCCAAGTAACTATGACTGATTCCTTTCCTACTTGGAACAAAAATTAAAGCTGTTGGTATTTTAGGGGCAAAGATTTGTGCATCGTGACCCGCACCACTATGCATTATTTTATAATCTAACTCTTTTGCAAGACAAATTTTCTCCATCTTGTTTATAAGGTCTTCATCCATAGGGACTGGATATCCATCCATGTATTGATCTATCTTAATTTTTAAGTTCATCTCATTAGCTATTGACTCAATTGATGCCTTAAATTTACTAATAAAATCACTCACTACTTCATTATTTGTATGTCTTGTATCAACCGAAAATACAACTTTTCCTGGAACAACGTTACTTGTATTAGGGACTACATCTAATCTACCAACTGTTGCTACTAAAGGATCTCCATATTCCTTGCTAAGTTCAATAATTGAATCAATCATTTTTGCAGCACCGTGTAATGAGTCTCTTCTATAACTCATAGGTGTTGTACCAGCATGATTTGATTCTCCTTCGACCTCTATTAGAAATCTTTTTTGACCAACAATGCTATTTACTAATCCAATGGGTTTTCCTTCTTTTTCAAGGACCCCACCTTGTTCGATGTGTAGTTCCAAATAAGCTTTTATATCGTCTCTAATAACAGCATTTTCATTTTTGAAATCAAATCCTTTACCTTTCATGGCTTCGGCAAAGCTAACACCATCATGATCAACTAGTTTCTCAACCTCTTCTTTAGAAACTGTACCAACAATATTCTTAGATCCCCAGAAAGTATAAGGAAATCTACTTCCTTCTTCTTCTGCCATAGATACGATTTCCAGGTTCTTTTTGGGCACTCCAAATTCTTCTACCAATTTCTCTATTGCTATAATTCCAGATACTATACCCAACTGCCCATCAAGTCTTCCCCCGCCAACTACTGTATCAATATGAGATCCTACCATAATAGTTTCAGTAGCTTGCTCCGTACCTTTAACCATACCATACAAATTTCCAACTTCATCAAACCTAGTTTTAAGGCCTCTTTTTACCATTTCTGATTCTAAAAACTTTTGTGTATCCATCCAAATATCACTAAACAATGTTCTTGTTATTCCATTATTTTCAGTCTTCCCATACTCACTCAATTCTTCTATTAAATTTGATACTTCATTCTTTAAATTATTTCTTTTACTTAAGTCCAAAATAACTACCCCTTTCCAAGTTACAGATTAAAAATTAATAATATATACCTGTATAAACCCACTAAATATATTATGAGTACAAAATTAACATTATATACTCTAAATCCTCATTCCCGATGGATTCGATTGAATGATAATCCCCATCTTTGCAAATAGCTAAATCTCCAGGCTTTAAACAAATTTCTTTGCCATTGTCAATATATTTTGCCTCACCTTTTAAAATGAAGTAAGCTTCTTGATCTCCAGAATGTTGATGATATCCGATTGAGTGTCCTGGTTTTATAACTGACTTACCATATAGTCTTCCCTTTCCTAAAAAATCTTCCTGATTAAAAAAATTAATTACTCTGACAAAACCTTTTCCACCTTTTAAACTCTCAATATCCTCTATCAACATTTCCTCATATGTTCTTATCAAAAGAAACACCTCCTAACCTAAGTATTAGTAATAAAGATTTCATGAAATATGTAAACGATTTCTTATAGTACTGATATTATCATTTTAACTAGAATAATGTTGGATAAACTAATGTTGGTGCTTTTATCTATTATTGATAATCTATTAACAACTACCCACTTTTTCAGTTTTTCTTATACTTGTTTTACTATAAATATGACAATATATTTTTTATTTTTATCCTCTATTGCTAATGGTTTTTCTAATGATAAAATCAATAATATATATGTATGGTTGTGTGGATAAATATTTATTATGAAGGGAGCAGTAATATGGGTTATAGAAATGATTTACTTAGTAGTAGAGCAATTATTAAGCATGGTAGTTTTGCTCTTATACCACCAGATGGATTGGTAAATAACGTATTGCCTAATTTTGAAGGAGCAACTTTAAGTATAATAGCATCTCCTAAACTAGGAGCTAGCTTTGTGGAGTACCTTGTTGAGTTTGAGCCAGGTGGTGGTAATAGAAGAGGATTTGGCGGAGATGGAGTTGAAACCTTTGTCTATGTTATCAGCGGAGAACTGGAAATAAATGTGGAGGAAGAAATTTATGTCTTAGAGGAACAGGGATACTTATTCTGTCCACCTAGTAAAAGCATTATTATGACAAATAAATCAGATTCTCCAGTTAAATTGGTACTGTACAAGCAAAGATATATACCGGTTGAAGGAGTAAATGAGCCTTGGCTAATTTGTGATAATGTTAAAAATCTACCTGTTGTCAACTACTCCGATATGGAAGATGTTACATTAGTTGACTTTTTGCCTACCAGTGTAGAATTTGATATGAACTTTCACATATTAACTTTCCAACCAGGAGGATCACATCCTTTTATAGAGACACATGTACAAGAACATGGTGCTTATCTACTATCTGGAGAAGGAATGTATAATTTAGATAATGACTGGATATCAGTTAAAAAAGGTGATTTCATCTGGATGGGACCATTTGTTCATCAAGCAACCTATGCTGTTGGTATGGACCCATTATCCTATGTTTACTCCAAAGACTGTAATAGAGATCCTGAAATATAGCATATTAAAGGGCTTGGTTCGCAGGAACCAAGCCCTTTAATTATCCAATTATCTTTAGAATTTTCAATCCCACTTCCAATTCTAACATCTTGTCTCTATCATCAATATCTAGATTTGTTATCTCCTTTATTCGGTTTAATCTATATAATACAGTTTTATAATGGACAAATAATTCTTCTGCTGTTTTAACTGCATTTAAGTTGCATTTCAAATACATCTCAAATGTATCTATTAAATCATTATTCTTTTCCTTATCATATTCTTTAAGTTTTAACAGATTTTGAGGTATGAAGTCAACTAATACATTCCTATCTTCAAAACTACATAGCATTCTATATATTCCTAATTCTTCGTATACAGTTGTACCATCTTCTCCAAATATTCTTTTCCCAAAATTCACAGCATCCTTAGATTCATTATAACTTCTTCCAATCTGTGTCATATCTTCAGCTAGACATCCAATTCCTAAGTTAACCGACACATCTCCCAGTCTCTTTTTAACAGTATTTCTGACTTCAGTTCCAAATTCTTTAAATCGCAATGTAGAATCTTTTCCAATTTCATCCTTCTCAACTGGCCAAAACACAATTATTTCTTCACCCTTTATTATTGAAATAAGGCCTGTTGTATGGTGGTATGCTATTCTATCGATTATTGTTTTTACTGTTTCTCTTGATTCCATTAACCACTCAGTTAATGATTCCTTCATCTTTATGGATTTTGGCTTAATAGAAAATATCCCGATATTATATGATTTCCTTAAATCCCAACCTAGTATGAACCCTCTATCGTACATACTTTGGAGAGAATCGTACTTACCATTAATAAGATCTTCCATTAAGTCGCCTTTGTATCTTAATTGAGATTCATTTACCGCAGTTTGTTTCAATATTTCAAGCCTTAATGTATTTGCAGCACTTTCCAATGCAATAAAATCCAATTCCTTAGGGCTACTATTTACTTCTACAATTCCTAAATAAGCTTGTATTTTATTTACAACTTCAATTGGTTCAACTGTCAAATGATAAAGAGTATCATCTTTCTCGAATTTCATGTCTATACCGAAGATAGGATACCCTTCGTATACCATTTTTCGCATTTTCTTCTCTACTATATTTAAATCAGAATAATTTTCATCACTATAGGCTAATATTCTCATTTCATTATCAAATATAATAACTGGATTATTAATCAACTCTTCAAGGGTTTGAGCCACAGACTCAATTCCTTTCATACTTAATGAGAGATTATTAAATCTAACATGACACTCTTTATAATAATTAAGTCTCATTACCTGGTCATTAAACAAAATTCCCATAACAGGATAAAGAATATCAATATATTTTCTCTCCCTTGGAATCTCGATTATGGGAAATCCAATTGCATTAGATTTATCAATGATTGTTTGGCTTATTCTCTCATACGTAACTGATGTTTTAATAACTATACCAGCAGCACCATTCTTAGCTACTTCTTCCACTAGCTTAATCTGCGCATCTAAATTATTCTCTATTGAATAAAAGCTAGTTAGAAGTAGTTCACCACCTTTAATCCAATTTGCTATATCTGGTCTTTCTACAATAGTTATCCCTTCAACTGATATGTTTTCAATGTTATCCTCACCTGATAATAATACTGCATCATTAAAACAACTCATATCAAGGATTTCTTTAAACATGATCCCCATATTTACACCCACTTTTTATTTGTTACTAACAATTATACAATAAATTAAACAAATAACAACAGCCCTCACATGAAATCATATGAGGGTTGTTCTTAGTTGCTAATAAGTGTTCCGGTTTTTCCATTTATTGCTTCTTTTGCATTTTCCAGAGATGTTATTATGGCAGTTCTCCCATTATTTGATCTCACAAACTCCATAGCAGATATAACCTTGGGAAGCATGCTACCTGGTGCAAAATGGCCTTCATTTACGTATTCTTCCATTTCCTTTAAATTAGCTTTTCTAAGTTGCCTTTGTGTAGGCTTTCCAAAATCAAGAAGTATTGTCTCAACAGCAGTGAGAATGAATAAAGTGTCGCAATCTAGAAGTTCTGCTAATTTCTCACTTGCAAGATCCTTGTCTATAACCGCGGATACTCCTTTTAGTTGACCATTTTCTTCCACTGTAGGTATTCCACCGCCACCTACAGCAATTACCACATGCCCTTTTTCAACAAGATCCCTTATTACTTCAATTTCCACTATACCCAATGGTTTTGGAGAAGGGACTACCCTTCTATAACCTCTTCCTGAGTCTTCAACCATAGTATAGCCTTTAGTTTTAGCTAGTTCCTTAGCTTCTTCCTTAGTATAGAAACCTCCTATAGGTTTTGTTGGATTTTCAAATGCAGGATCATCACCATCAACCAATACTTGAGTTACTATAGATGCAACATTTTTTTGTACACCTCTAGTTATTAACTCATTTCTTAAGGCCATCTGTAAATGATATCCTATATACCCCTGGCTCATAGAACCACATTCTGGAAACTGAACCAATGGAATCTTATCATTAGTCTTATTTCCTACTTCAAATGCAAGATTAATCATACCAACCTGAGGTCCATTACCATGGGCAATAACCACATGATGACCATCTTCAATCAGGTCAACTATTGGTTTGGCAGTTTCTTTAACTAGAGATAGCTGTTCTTGTGGAGTATTTCCTAGTGCATTTCCACCTAAGGCAATCATTATTTTACTCATACAATTTTCTCCTCTCTATAGATTTGGAGATTGTTATTTAGACTGACATAACCCGCCACTACACCAAGAAATGTGTCAACCCCAGAAGTTTCTCCATGTTGTACTAAATCCTTTAATGACTTTTCATCATAAATGTTCAGTTGAATGTAGTTTACTAATCTTATGATATTTTGACTAAATTCTCCCCTTAATGCTTTTAATATATAATCTGCACCAATATCAGTTGTATACTTGTGTATATTTCTCACCAATTCTTGTTTTACTTCATGAAAATCCTCATCAAAATAATTATTTGCAAATAACGAAGCTAGAAAACCTACAAAAAAGTCATCTCCAGATGGTGTTAAACCCTCACCTCTGCCTATAATTAATCTTAAATCATTAATATCTGATGTGGTTATTATTCTATTGATGAGATTTCCAACTTCATTTAATGTAGCTGGATAGAACTTCCTCTTCAAAATCCCATGAATTTCAGTATTTAAGATGCCTAATCCATTTCTCTTGTTCAATTCTAGAAACTTCTTGAAGTAAATACTCAAAATTCTAATATCAGGTAGAATTGGATAATTTAATATTTTCGAGTTGTATTTGTATGAGTTTGATGGTTCCAGGACAAAGTTCTTGTCTTGGATCCAATCTAGGTCCCCCTCCTCAACAATCACACCAAGTGGCGGTAATACATCTTTAATAGTAGTAAAAACCATCATTCCATGATTGGTTTTTACATTAATTGTATTCTTAAAAACACTGTGAATATTAATTTCTTTCTCCAGTTCCAATACTTTTAATGTGTTAATATCTATTGCAACTGGTTTAATTTTTTTCTTCCTCTGCATATTTTTCCACCAATCCTTTTAAAGCCTGTGTAAAACAACCATATGGTGCTCTAACAGTACCAGCGCCAATCTGACCAACTCCTGCTTTTTTATGTGCAATGCCAGTATTAATAAGTGGTGTAATGCCAGTCTCCACAACCTTTCTTACATCAATTCCAACAACTGCACCTTTAAAATCCCAGGTGGGTATTGCTAAATTTTGGTTGTGAGAAAATGTAATTTCCTCCATTTCATCACTTATCTCTTGGGCAGCATTAAATCCATCTGCACCTACGAATCTAGTAACTCCTGGTGCAGCAATCATAGCCATTCCACCAACTCCAAAAGTTTCTGTAATAGCACTATCTCCCATATCCATATTTGCTTCTTCCTGAGAATAACCAGTAAAGAATAAACCCTTAGGCATGTTAACGGGAGCTACAAACCACCTTTCACCCAATCCTGATACTTTTATTGCAAACTCTTTGCCATTCCTAGTCATTGCAGTTACTATGGTTCCTTCTCCAATGGATTTTGCTGCATCCATAACTGATTTGCAATAAGCCATTGCAATGTTTAGGAAGAACTGATCTGTATCTGCTAAAAATTTCGTTACTGCTATCAAATCTTCTTTAGGTATATCAAGTTGTTGAATGTATGGTGTTATATCCTTCATAAAAAGTGCTGATGCTGCAATGTTTCTCTGGTGGAATTCATCACCCATGGTTAATGCTTTCGCTACAATAACATTTAGGTTCATACCTCCATCTATAAGTTTTAAGGCATTGGATAAGGTAGGTCCTAGAGTGTTTTTCATCCAATGAAGCCTGTTTATTACTTCCTCACTATATGCACCAAACCTAAGAACTTTACCTATGCCTTCATTCAAATTACAATAGGCCTTATTGCCATGTTCTTTGTTTTCCACCACTAGTACTGGCATATTACCTGAAGTTATCCCACCCATGGGTCCTACTGCGTTTACGTCATGACAGGGAATAAACTCTATTTCACCTTTTTCCAGCATACTGTGGGCTTCTTCCTTTGATTTAGCCCAACCTTCAAACAGCACTGCACCATAGCATGATCCCTGCATTGGTTCAGTCATTTCTTCCCATTTTATAGGAGGACCTGCATGTAATAAAACCTTATCCTCTAACTTATTGATAACTGACTTTGCTGGAACAACATCCACTAAGAATGGTTGTGCTGCAAGGATTTTTTCTACTACTGCATCATTTGCCTTATCTAAATTCTCATATAACATTATATTCCCTCCTATTTATCCTTAAGGATTCTTAACAATCTCTGTAGTTCTTTATCTCCACCTGCTACTGGTGACCAATTGTATTGTATTACATCCACCCCTTGATCAAATAAGGTTTGTGAGAAACTCTCCAAGCCAACATTTATAATTCTTAACTCACTATTTAGTATATTAGGCTTAACATCCTTCTTTATATCATTCTTTTTATCTAAATACTCCACAGCTTCTTTTGCTAGTTTAGCAGCAGATGCATTTGAATCTAAAACGAGTACTCCAGATTCTTCCAGAATCCTAACCTGTTGAGAGTATACTTGCTTATCCATTTCTGTTCCGCAAACCGATGCCAGGAATACTATCTCTCTTCCACTATCCTTATAATATTCATTTACTTCCATTATTGCTGGACCCAGTGAACCAGCCATATCCGTATTTGATCCATATCCAATAACATTATCAAGTAAAACCACTGCCACATCTTCCAATCTCTTAAGATTCTTAACTGCCTCCACTCTCGTTGTAGGATCTATCATTGGATGTGGTCTGCCTTTAGTATATTGATCATCTCCAAAATCAATAATTCTATGCTTGGAATTTAACATACCTTCCTTGAGAATATTCTTGGACTCACCTGCAAGTGTTCCTCCACCGTAATATCCGTGAATTTGTCTTTGGTTTGGGTTCTTTTTTATAATTTCAAGTTTGCCCATAATTTTTTCTAATTTGTTCTTACTACTTCCAAATTTCTTACTTAAGTACAGGGATAAGTATGCTGTTTCTTCTAATGTATTAGCAAAGTAGACATTATCTTCCCTCTCCATTTGTCCATCGCCTAAAAATAATGCAACTACTATCTTGTTCATTGTCTTAAACTTACTTACTATCTTCTCCTTGACTTCTTTTGCTGGTGGTTTAGATATAAATACGATTAATTCACTTGAATCATCATACTCCAGAAGCTCCAAAGCTTTCATAGCAGAAATCCCGCCTATTTCCAAGGCCAAATCTCTTCCTCCTATGCCTATTGCATGGGATATTCCCCCTCCAAGTCTTGTTATTAAACTGGTAACCTCTTGAATCCCTGTTCCAGATGCCCCCACAACACCAATATTTCCCTTATTCACAACATTGGCAAAAGCTAAAGGTGTATTAGATATTATTCCCGTGCCACAATCTGGTCCCATAACTATCAAGCCTTTTTCATTTGCCTTATCCTTTAGTTTTCTCTCTTCCTCCATTGACACGTTATCGCTGAATATAAACAAATTCAAACCTTTATCTAAAAGCCTATTTCCTTCATCAAAGACATACTCTCCTGGTATTGATACCAGTGCTAAGTTTGTATTATCCATTTTTTTAATGGCAGTATCCAAGCTTCTTACCTTTATTATATTTGATCCCCTGGATGAAAGTGATAGCTCACTTATAAACTTATCTAGCTCCAATTCAACTACGCTGACCATACTTGAATCTTCTGATTCAACCGCTATACAAATATCATTTGGATTTGCTGTGTCAAACTCAACAGAGTACATGTTGGTGTTTTTAAAAATATCTTTATTTGCAGGTGTACCCATCATAATTGAAACCTTACTAACTCCATCCATTGATGAAAGCTTTGAACTTAAGAGCATAAGGTTTACAGAGTCCTGATAAGTATTCCTTTTAACAAGTCCGAATATCATATTCTCACTCTCCGATCTGATTTTCAAGAATCTCAATATCTTTACATTGAAATTCTACCATTAAAAACAATGCTAAACCTTATCACTAATTGATAAGGTTTTGTCTTTTTTTTTCTTTATTTGGATATATTTTCATTGTTTTATGTCCTTTTTGGATAATTTTATTAATCTGTATTATCATACTTAAGCATTGCAAGAATCTTTAAGAGAAGATACACTCTAGATATAATATTTTTGGAGGTTGTAATATGACACTACAATATAACTTTACATATTGGTTATTATCTTCTGCACCAATTTTACTATTGTTATTCTTTATGATGATCATGAAATTACCTGCTTTGAAAGCTGCTCCAGTAACTCTTCTTATTACTATTGTTTCGGGATTATTTGTATTTAAGGGAGGGTTACTACTAGTTGGAGTTGAATTAGGCAAGGCTTTGTGGAATTCCATCAGTATAATATCTGTAGTAATAACTGCAATTCTACTTTATGAAACAAGCAAGGAGGCTAATGCTTTTAGTGTACTAAATAAAGCCTTTGTAAAAATCGCACCCAATGAATTAATCAGAATACTATTAATCGGTGTAGTTTTTTCAAGCTTTCTACAAGGTGTTACTGGTTTTGGGGTTCCTATTCTGGTAACTGCACCATTATTAATAGGTATTGGAGTTTCTCCCATCTACTCTGTAGTAATACCATTAATCGGTCATTGCTGGGCTGGAACATTTGGAACTCTTGCATTAGCTTGGCATGCATTATTATTACAGGCTGATACCATCTCTCCACAAATTATATCCCAGGCTGCAATTTATACTTCAATATTACTTGGTATACTAAACCTTGTATCTGGTATGATGATAGCATATATCTATGGTGGCTTTACAGGCCTCAGAAAGGGCTTTGTAGCGGTTTTGTTAATCTCTTTGACCCAATCGATAGGCCAGGTGATAATTACCCAAATAAACCCTGATTTAGGGGTCTTCATTCCAAGTACCATGTCGGCTCTGGTATTGTATTTGCTTTCAAAATCATCACTATATAAGAATAATTGGAAGTTTGAAAAATCCAAGATAATAATTCTCAAAGAGTTTAATGGTGAAAATGAAACTGAAAATCTAAAAGTTTATGAAGCTTTCTTGCCTTATATTATTATGACCATCTTAACATTGGTGATTTTATTAGTTCCAACTGTTAATCAGTTGTTTGGACGAATAAGTTTTGGTCCTTCTTTTCCAGAGACTATATCTGGCTTTGGGGTATTGAATAATTCAGTATATACTTATTCACCAATAAAACCATTTACACATGCTTCATTTCTTCTACTTCTATCCTCCCTATCTGGATATATCTACTATAGAAGAATTGGAGAGATCCAAAAAAACAGATTTGGATTAGTATTGGGAAGAACATTAAGAAAAGCAATTCCATCAAGTATTGCAGTTATATCATTGATCTCAATATCAAGGATAATGACTGGTACTGGACAAACTGAAATACTAGCTGTGGGAGTGTCCTCGTTGTTTGGATACTACTATTCACTTGTATCCCCTTTTGTGGGACTCTTAGGTGCTTTTATAACCAGTAGTAATATGTCATCGAATATACTATTTGGAGGATTTCAATATGCATCTTCATTGGTTTTGGATATTGATAGCCATCTCCTTCTTGGTGCTCAGACAGCAGGTGGAAGTATTGGCACTTCCATAGCCCCAAGTAATATTATTTTAGGTGCTACCACTGCAGGTATACTAGGCAAAGAAGGAGAGATCCTTAAAAAGAATCTCCCCTTTGTACTTATAATTACAACTATTTTTGGAATAATAACATTTCTAATTTCAAACATAAATTAAAAGGAAGTAGCTAAGGCTACTTCCAAAATTTTCTAATTAATATATAAATCTACTTGGATTCTGGTTTACTCCATTAACTAAAACCTCAAAGTGAAGATGTGATCCTGTAGATCTACCTGTACTTCCCATATTTGCTATATGCTGTCCTTGATAAACCCTATCTCCTGACTTAACAAGAAGCTTACTAGCGTGGGCATATCTTGTTGTATATCCGTTTTCATGACTTATTTCCACCATATAACCATATGATCCCTTATATCCAGAGAATGTAACTCTTCCGCCATCTGCTGCATATATTGGTGTCCCTACACTATTGGCAATATCAATACCTCTGTGCATACTTCCACCTCTCATGCCATAAGGAGAGCTTACTCTTCCCCTAGTTGGTACGATAAATGTACCTCTTGCAGCTGTTTTTGGCAATTCCTTTGTTCCTTGTAACACTATCTCTTTTTTTGGTTCTTCTATTACTATCTCTTCAATTATTTCCCTATCTGCTAAAATTCCATTATGTTTTACTTCATTCGCTACTATTTCTGATATTCCTTTTACACCTTTTACTACTACCTTTTTCTGGTTTTTATACATGCTACTATCCTGCTGTACCTCAGTTGGATAATCCGTTGCCTCTGTATATTCCACTTCTTCGTATGTTACAACCGTAAGTAGTGGTACAGGTACAAATAAGTTAACTTCATCACCCGGTTTTAATTTTTGAGGATCTTGACCTGGGTTTGCTTCTATTAACTCATCAACTGTAGTCTCATACATCCTAGCAATAATCCAGTAACTTTCTCCAACTTCAACAGTATGGGTTCTCATTTCTTCCTTACCTTGTTGTATGGTTTCAACTAACTGAATCATTTCTTCCTCATTTACAAAATCGCCATAATTAACTTCCACTGGCTTCATTTCAATGTTTTCTAAGAACTCAACCTTAGTTAGAACTGATTTTCTTGTTTCTGATTCGATTACATTCACAAAAGGTTCTTTGATTCTATCCAAAACAAAATTGATTTCATCTTCCGACTTGAAAATTCCAAAACTTTCGCCATCTACAAAAAACTCTAATGCTGTAACTTTAAAGTTAATATTCCTTTCAATATTTCTTACAAGTTCATTTTTTTCAGTAAGTTCTTCGTCCTTAGCATGAGTTGGTTCAAATGTTAGCTCTTTGTCTAATACGACTTCCATGTCATATGTATTAGTTAACTTTTCTTCAACTTCGTGATATGCTTCATGCGCTAAATCTTCGGTTCTAATAGTACCTATGTGGTTGTCCCCTAAGTATACATCAAATCCTCTGGTTTTTTCCTCATTTATTGAGTAACTAACATAGGAAACGCTTGCTATGGTTATCGCCAAAACCATTACTACTATAATACTCAGGAACTTATTGTTATTCTTCTTATTTTTATGTGTCTTTTTTCTTCTATTATCGTCAAAGTTAAGCGATGAAGAGTTTTGCTTCATTGATAAATCTCCTCCAGACCTTACCCTTCGATTTTCAGGTAATTTATTTTTGTAACCTTTTTGTAACATTCATGAAAACATTATACCAATATCGTAAAATAATTACAACATTTTATCTTAATAAATATTCTGTTAATTTAATGCGGTAATTAGTTTCCATGAAATCCTGTGTTTACCTTATTAACTAGGTTTAAGTCCTTGTCAAATATTACCATTGTGCGTAATGTGCAATTGTTACAAAAACTTAACAATTATGAAAATCCATCTAAATCAATACCTTCAGCTTTTCATCTGCCAGTTTAAACTTAATTTCCTCATCAATAACTGGTGAAATTTCACCATCGACATTTAGGTAATACTTCCCTTCTGTTTTCACAATTACTTCCTTACCCTTAAAGAATTCAACATATTCCTTATACTTAACATGCTCCCCTTTAAATATTGTTGGAAATAAAAATAAAATCCTAATATTACTGATATCTCTAACTATGCAAATATCAAGCTCTCCATCATCAACAACACTCATGGGTAGTATTTGCATACCTCCCCCATAGAATTGTCCATTACCCACTGCTATTAGCATTGCATTTCTTTTATATTCTACTCCATCTATTGTTAAACTTATTCTTCTCTTCCTATATCCTAATAAGGTGGTAATTACACCTAGAATGTATGCTATTTTACCTTTTACTATCTTTCTTATTAATTCAGTACTTCTTACAACCTGTGCATCAAACCCTAAACTTGCTATATTAAAAAAGTATTTGTCCTTTGCCAGTCCAATGTCTATTTCCCTTGAATTCTTCTCAAATATATTAAGCATCGCAGCATCAATATCTTCTTCAATTTCCAAGACTTTTGCAAGATCATTACCAGTTCCTGAGGGGATTATTCCAAGGACTCCATAACCTCTTTGAAGAATTCCCTTAGCCACCTCATTTACAGTCCCATCTCCCCCGACAGCTATGCAAACACCATATTCAGAATTTAACATAACTAAATCAGTGGCTTCTCCCACCGATTTAGTTATTTCTATCTTTCCTATTAATTTTCTCTTCTCCAACTCACTCTGAATTCTTGGGATATAGTCAAGGGATTTCTTAACTCCAGCCACAGGATTGACTATAAATAGAAACTTTTCCATGTCATTACACTCCATTTACTTAGGATTTATTGTATTTTCACCTTTCAATGCCCTGTCTATTGCCAGCATCTCCTCAGGTGAGATTGGAATATTGGTTTTTCCATTTTTTATTGGTTTGGAAAATGACACCGATCTTTCTCTTCCATAAATACTGGTTAGTACAAATCCGTTGTTGTAGCTATCTAATAATGCAATTGAAAAACTCAGCTCACTTCCCATATCACCAAAAGCATTATATCTAACAAAGCCGATCCTTTGAAGTGCAAAAGATAACTTTGTCTCTAAAGTCTCAATGTGGTCTTCCAATAAGTTAATATCTCGATTAACACTTGCTATATCTCTGTTAATGCTTAAAAAGAGATCTTCTATATTAGCACCAGATAAACCTCTGGTTAAGGAATTATACCTTTCCTTGTGTTTTTTAAATTTTCTCAAACTCACAATATAGAGAATAAGAAGTACTATAAAACTTAAGATTAATCCAATTAAAAAGTACTCAGTATACACATTTAAAAATTGAAGTATTCTGTCCATGGGCTGCTCCTTAAAATTCCTTAGAAATTTTGTGTAAAGCTAAAATAACTTGATCAATATCCTCTTCAGTATTAAATGGTCCTACACTAAGTCTCACTGCACCTTGATTTAATGTACCTAAGGTTTCATGAGCCAATGGTGCACAATGTAACCCTGGTCTTACACAAATACCAAACTCTTCATTTAGTAGGTAGGCTGTGGTTGAAGAATCAACATCCTTAAAGTTAATAGAAAGAACTCCCCCCTGCTCACTTGTGTTCAGAGGTCCATACATTATTATATTGTTGATTTTGGAAATTTCTTCCATTAATTTGTCCATAAGATTTTCCTCATGTATTCTAATATTATCTATTCCAACAGTATTGATGTATTTGATTCCTTCTCCCAATCCAATTATTCCAGGGGCATTAGGTGTTCCACTTTCGAACTTGTCTGGCATTAGCTCTGGCTGTATCAAAGACCCAGATGCACTTCCAGTACCCCCTTGGATTAGTTCCTCTATAATCAATCCCTCTCTTATATATAATCCTCCCGTTCCTTGGGGTCCCAATAATCCTTTATGTCCAGGAAAAGCCATCATGTCGATGTTTATACCTTTAAGATCTATACTGAAAACACCGGCAGATTGAGCAGCATCTAGAAGATATAGAATACCATTATTCTCTGCTACTTTTGCAATTTCCTTTATTGGCAATATAGTTCCTGTTAGATTAGATACATGAGTTGTGACGATTAGTTTAGTATTGCTTTTTATGGCCTTTTCTATTTGTTCAGCCCTTATCCTACCCTTATTGTCTGCCCAAACAATAGTATTCTCGATACCATATCTCTCTAGATGTTTTATAGGTCTAAGTACTGAATTATGTTCCATGGAGGTAGTAATAACATGATCTCCCGGCTTTAATACTCCTTTTATGGCTATATTCAAACTTTCAGTTGCATTGAAGGTAAATATCATATTAAAAGGATTGTCAACATTGAAAAAGGCTGCCAATAGCTCCCTTGTATCGTATATTCCCCTGCTGGCCTTTAATGCTAGATCATGTCCTGATCTTCCGGGGTTTGCGCCATAATTTAACATTGCTTCATTTATCTTATCATAAACTGTACTTGGTTTTGGAAAGGTCGTTGCAGCATTATCTAAGTAAATCATATTATCCCTCTTTTCTTATACTAGTTCTATTTTATCATCTGGATTGTAATGTTACAACGGATTATTAGAACAAGTATATATAAGTAGAAAAAATAAAAAAAGGGAGAATAATCCCCCTATGCTAACCTACTATATACAATTTCCAATAGTTGATCTCTTAATTCTTTACCTTCTTTTAGAAGACTAGATACTCTATCTTCCATTTCTTTCTTATAGTCTTGATCCTTTATACTTTTTAAATTAATTGTCACATTGAATAGTGCGCCCTCTAAACCGGAGTAAGCTAACAATGTTCCAACTCCAACATCAGTTATTGCATTTACATTACCATGATTTGCAAATACATCTTGAAGCTTCAATACTTCAAAGCACTTCTCTCCGCATCTTAAAGGTACTTCTAATGCCTTCTTATACCCTGACTGTATTGCTGTTGATCTTGCTTTCTTTTCTTCTTCTGTCTCTTTAGGCAATTTGAAAGCTTGCATTACATCATCGAACGCTGTTGAGTCTTCGTCCACCAAATTTAGTAACTCTTCAATTAGAGCATCTATTTTCTTAAAATTTTCTTCCATTTTTGGCTTCATTGCATCAGGTACATCTGAATACACCTTTTTATCAATGGTTAGATTTCCCACCATATTAGTAAGTGCTCCTCCAAGACTTCCAACCAAAGCAGCAACGCTTCCTCCACCAGGTGTTGGACTTTCGCTGGCTACATCATATACAAAATTCCTTGCAGTTCTCTCAATTAACATACTACCCCTCCATTTAAAATTTTATTATTCCCTCCAATACAATACTAGCACATCCACCTACTTTAACAATGTAGGAACCCTCTTCCCCTTCAATAGTACAATTTATTATACTGGGTCTATTCAGGGATTCCCCTTGGAACACTCTAATGCTATTGGATTCCAATACTCCATTCTTTTTTAAATAGTAGATCAATGCTCCATTTGCTGTTCCTGTAGCTGCTTCCTCTTCTATTCCGACAGCTGGAGCAAAATTTCTAGCATATATATGTTGAGGATTGTCCTTATCCATTGAAAATGCATGAACTCCTGTAACTCCCAGTCTATTGCTATATTCTTTCAAATTACAATGGTCAACTTCCATTCTATCCAAAGTGCCCTTATCTTTCAAGGGTAAAATAATATCTGGCAATCCAGTTGAAATTATTTCAGGATTAATGAATCTCTTCCCTATACCAATGTCTTCCTCTGAAATGTTAAATATGCTTAGTAGTTCTTTCAAGTCATCCAATAATGCCAAACTTCTTGGTGTATCTTGTTCCATGATTATATTGCTAGGGGAGAAATTCTTGAATTCAATTTCAATTTCCAAATCTCCCAATTTAGTTTCGATTAAAGCCTTCTTAATTCCCTGTTCTATTGGTTTTATATAACCTTTCTCAGCCAGTGTATATATGGCAGCAATTGTTGCGTGACCACATAAATCCACCTCACATAAGGGGGTGAAGTATCTCATTCTAAAATAAGAATCATCCAACTGCCTAATAAAAACCGTTTCCGATAGATTCATTTCATTTGCGATCTTTTGCATATCAGAATCCTTTAGACCCTTTGAATTCGTAACAACACCTGCGGGATTACCTCCAAAAGGTTTAGTGGTAAAAGCATCAACTTGAAAAATATTAACTTCCATAGTACTAACCCCTTTCAAAATGTTCCACGTGAAACATTACCTTGTAAGCAAGTCAATTAGCCTTTCCAGATCATCGTTACCATAGTATTCAATCTCAATTTTCCCTGATTTCTTACCTGGATTAAGTCTAACTTTTGTTCCTAAAGATCCCATCAATCTTTCTTCAACATCAATGACATAACTTTCCTTTGCCTTTGTCTTCTTGACCTTTTTCTTGTTTATTTTTACAGATTGCTCAGTTTCTCTAACATTGCTTCCCTGTTTTAGTATTCTTTCTGCTGCCCTAAACTGCTCTTCTGGATTCTTTATCCCCAGTAGAGCCTTCCCATGACCACTGGTTAGCTTTCCTTCATAAAGTAACTCCACTACTCTATTATCAAGGTTTAAAAGACGAATGTTATTACTTATATAGGATCTGCTCTTCCCAACAGCTTTTGCAAGTTCTTCTTGTTTTAGCTTATATTCAGCCATTAATCTCTTGTAGGCTTGAGCTTCTTCTATAGGATTAAGGTTTTCTCTTTGTATATTCTCAATTAAAGAAATCTTTGAGGCTGTTTCTTCATCTATATCTCTTACAATAGCAGGGATCTTAACTAAAGAGGCTTCCCTTGCTGCTCTCCACCTTCTCTCACCAGCTATTATTTCATATCCTAGATCAATTTTTCGAACTATTATTGGCTGAATAACCCCATTTACCCTTATACTGTCAGTCAGGTCCTTTAGGGCATCTTTATTAAATATCTTTCTTGGTTGATCCTTTTTAGGCGTTATCTCATCAAGACTAATCTCTTCAATTACTTCCCCAATATCAAGTTTGCTTTCATTAACTAAGGTCTCAACTTTCTCTTTATCCTGTATAAGAGCAGATAGCCCTTTACCTAACCCTCTTTTTTTAGCTGTCATAATCACACTCCCTTTCATCAATCTTGCAGGTCGAGAAACTCTTCTGCCAATTCTAAGTAAGATTCTGCTCCCTTTGACTTTTCTTCATAATCCATAATTGACAAACCATAGGATGGTGCTTCTGCTAATCTAACATTTCTGGGTATTATACTGCTATATACTTTGCTCTTAAAGGCTTTCTTCACTTCTTCAACTACTTGAATAGATAAATTTGTTCTTCCATCAAACATACTTAACACTACACCTTCTATTTCCAACTTAGGATTATAGTTCTCTTTAACTAAGTTCATGGTTTCAACCAATTGTACTACACCCTCAAGGGCATAATACTCACATTGTATGGGAATTATTACGCTATCAGATGCTATTAATCCCATTACGCTTAGTATTCCAAGGGAAGGGGGACAGTCTATAAATATATAATCATAGTCATCTTTAATCTGATCCAGTGTATCCTTTATTGTGTTTTCCCAATTACCACCTTTGGCAAGTTCAATTTCTAATCCAGCCAGGTTGTTGTTTGAAGGAATTATACTTACATTTTCAGCACTTGTTGTGTAAATTCCTTCTGTAATATCAATGTCTTCTGTTATTATGTCATATAATAATACCTGAACTTCACTCTTGTTAATTCCTAGACCACTGGATGAATTCCCCTGTGGATCTATATCAACTAACAATATGGTTTTTCCCATTTTCCCCAATCCAGCGGATAAATTTATGCATGTGGTGGTTTTTCCAACACCACCTTTTTGATTAAAAACAGAAATAATCTTGCCCATAAAAACACCCTTTCTCTTTCTTATTACTATAATAACATAGAAATTCAATTTTAAAACAAAAATGTTCCACATTAAACATTCATCAAAAATGTTTCACGTGGAACATTTGCCTCTACACTTGTGTTTTTAAGGGTTTTAGGTTAGTTTATTGGTGATTTTTTTGGCTTTCCTCCACCTCTTGGATACTTCTTTGGAGTGTTTCTAATCTTCTTAATGATTACAAGGGAATGGGTTATATCTGTACCAGGTAAGGTAATATATTTTATATCCTCCACCTTGCATCCCAGTACTTCTATAGCCTTACTGCTGGCATTTACCTCTTCTTCAACACTGGGTCCTTTCATAGAAATAAAATAACCTCCTACTTTAACAAAAGGTATGCAGTATTCACTCAAAGTATCGAGGGATGCAACTGCTCGTGATACGCATATATCATAAACTTCTCTATACTCATTCTTTATACCTAATTCTTCTGCTCTTCCATGGATTGGGACTATATTATCCATCCTAAGTTCTCTAATAACTTCAGATAAGAATATAATTCTCTTGTTTAGACTATCCAATAGAGTGATATCTAAATCATTATTATAAATCTTAAGGGGGATTCCAGGAAAGCCTCCACCTGTTCCTATATCTATTACTTTCTTTTTACCTTGAAACTTTCCAGATAACACAACACTTAAACTATCGATAAAGTGCTTAATATCAATCTCTTGATCATCTGTTATAGTAGTGATATTTATTTTCTCATTCCACTCTTTAAGCATAGATTTGTATTTTTCAAAATTAAGAATCATCTTTTTATCTAATTCAATACCTATTTCTTCTGAAGCAGTTAGTAATAAATTACTGGTTCTTTCCATTATTCTCCCTCCTTCTTCTTTGTTCTAGGTGGATTAGAAGCACATTAATATCCGCAGGAGAAACACCTGATATTCTAGAAGCCTGACCTATGGAATCAGGTTGTATCTTAGCCAGTTTTTGTACTGCTTCATTGCTTAGTCCCCTTATGTTAGTATATATAATATCCTCAGGAATCATCTTGTTTTCAAGTTTTTTGAATTGTTCTATCTGTTGCATTTGTTTCTTTATATATCCCTCATACTTAATATGTGTTTCAACTTGAAGTCTTATTTCTTTATTAAGAAATGGTCTTTGTGTGTCAAAAACTTCAGTAACATCATATGTTATTTCAGGTCTTCTGATTAATTCGTAGAGATTGATTGCTGTTTTAAGCGGTACTGAACTAAGCTCCATAAGCTTTTTATTATTATCTTCTGTTGGAGTTAGGATAATCTTTTGAAGTCTTTGTAATTCATCGTTAATAGACTTTTCCTTCTCCAATGTCAGTCTATATCTATCCTCAGATACCAGACCTATTTCATATCCCCTTTTAGTTAACCTTAAATCAGCATTATCCTGTCTTAGTGTTAATCTATATTCTGCTCTTGATGTCATCATCCTGTAGGGTTCATCAGTTCCTTTAGTGACTAGATCATCTATCAATACACCTATATAGGCTTCAGATCTATCCAATATAAAAGGTTCTCTTCCTAATATATTTTGGGATGCGTTAATTCCAGCAATTAAGCCTTGGGCTGCTGCTTCCTCATATCCGGATGACCCATTTATCTGTCCAGCGAAAAAGAGGTTTTTCACATTCTTATGTTCCAAGGTTCTTTTTAGTATTGTCGGATCGATTGAATCGTACTCGATGGCATAAGCACTTCTCATAAATTGAACATTCTCCAGACCCTTTATCTTTCTATACATTTGGATTTGCACTTCCTCTGGTAATGAAGAGCTTACCCCTTGAACATACATTTCCTTTGTAGTTAATCCTTCAGGCTCAATGAAAACCTGATGCTTGTCCCTATCACCAAATCTGACAACCTTATCCTCAATGGAAGGACAATACCTTGGGCCAACTCCTTCGATATATCCAGAGAACATAGGTGATCTGTCAAGATTAGCTCTAATTATGTTATGGGTTTCTTCTGTTGTGTATGTTAAATAGCATGGTACCTGATCTACTTTAAATTCCTTGTTCATATTAAGGAATGAGAAAGGTACTATCTCATCATCGCCTGGTTGTACTTCCATTACACTATAATCAATGGAATCCTTATGAACCCTAGCAGGAGTACCGGTTTTCATTCTTCTTAGTTTAAATCCATTCTCCTTTAAAGATTCAGATAGTAAAAGGGAAGGGAACATTCCATCCGGACCAGACTGATAACTAACTTCTCCAATATAGACCATTCCTCCAAGATAGGTGCCAGTGGCTACCACAACTGCCTTGCTATTATATATGGCTCCTGTCCTTGTCAAAACACCTGTAACTCTTCCATCTTCTATGATTATATTAATTACTTCAGCTTGTCTTAAAGTAAGGTTTTCTTCATTTTCAATTATCTGCTTCATCTCAATATGGTAGGTCTTCTTATCCGCTTGGACTCTTAAAGAGTGTACTGCCGGTCCTTTGGAAATGTTAAGCATCCTACTCTGAATAAAGGATTTATCAATGTTCAAAGCCATTTCTCCACCAAGGGCATCAATTTCTCTTACCAAATGTCCTTTACCTGTACCACCAATGTTTGGATTACAAGATAGCGCAACAATACCATCTAGACTAATTGTAAGCATTATTGTTCTCAAACCCATTCTACTGGCAGCTAAAGCAGCCTCTACTCCAGCATGACCTGCTCCAATCACTGCAACATCGAATTCTCCACCATTATAAGTTCTAGTTTCTATCATATGGTTCACCTTTCATAAATCCTATTTTCCTATGCAAAATTCCTTAAATATCCTATCAAGGATGTCTTCTGTTATACTCTCACCTGTTATTTCTCCTAAATTCTCCCAACAATTCTTTAAGTCCACTTCCAGACAATCCAGTGGAACCATATTATTTAGATCATTAAGAACACTTTCAATATTTATTTTCGCCAACTCCAGCTGGTTCTTGTGTCTTAAATTATTAATTATCATAGATGAGTCAAGTTTCACATCTCCTTGATAGAACATATTTCTTATACTGTTCTCCAACTCTTCAATCCCCACACCTTCTGTCATTGAAGTAAAAATGATCTCTATTTCCTTGAAATAGTCTCTGAAATAATTCTCATCATACTTATTGGGCAAATCTGTCTTGTTTAATAGAACTACTGTTTTCTTATCCTTAATCAAGTCGATTATATGGTAATCCTCATTTGATAGTTCCCTTGATATATCGAAGATTGCTATGATTAAGTCTGCATTTTTCAAACTTTCTTTTGCACGATCCACTCCAATTTTTTCAACCAAATCTTCTGTTTCCCTTATTCCAGCTGTATCCATTATCTTTAGAGGAATACCATCAATATTAATATACTCTTCAATTACATCCCTGGTGGTTCCTGGTATATCAGTTACTATAGCTCTGTTTTCCCTTAGGACAGCATTCAACAAAGATGACTTTCCCACATTAGGTTTTCCAAGAATCACTGTATTTAAGCCATCTCTTAGGATTTTTCCTCTTTGTGATGTAGCAAGAAGTTTGGAAATTCTATCTAATACTAAATTTCCATTTT
Organism: Bacillota bacterium; assembly: GCA_030602225.1. GTDB lineage: Bacteria > Bacillota > Clostridia > Tissierellales > Tissierellaceae > Gudongella. The sequence goes on from JAUWAD010000009.1 coordinate 25,596, forward strand.
CTACCAATTCTTCATAAGTTACTTCTTCGATGTCATCTTCTGGAAAATCAATGGAAACTTCAATGTGGGCAATCATCTGCAATAATATACTTCTAATTGATTCCACTTCTCTGCTTAAACTACCTTCCAATTGATTTAATGATACATCATAACTAACCTCAGTCTTTGCCTTTATAATATCTATAACTGCCTCTGCCTGTGTCAGATCCAGTCTACCATTTAAAAATGCCCTCTTTGTAAATTCTCCAGGTTCAGCCAGTTTAGCACCTTTACTTAGAATCAACTCCAATGTTTTCTTAACTGGAATAATACCACCATGACAATATATTTCTACCATATTCTCTCTTGTGTAGGTATATGGTTCCATCATAAATGCTACCAATACTTCATCAACTATTTTATCATCATCTACTATATGTCCATAAACTAATTTTCTATTATCAGAAGCTTCAACTTCCTTACCCCTAATTCCTTTAAAAATGCTCTTTCCTATTTCAATGGAATCTCTTCCACTCATTCTTACAATTCCTATTCCAGATTCTCCAACTGCAGTGGATATAGCAGCTATTGTAGCTGACATTTGATCACCTCATTCTACATTCATTAAATACTTTCCCTGTTAAATTAATTTTACATTAATAAGTCCCCATGTCAAATTTTTATTCCTTTTAAAATGAAGGAGGGAGGGTCAAAAAAATAAAAGCCCTGTTAGGGCTCTTATTTACTTTGAAATTATTACTACTCTTCTATAAGGTTCGTTTCCTTCGCTGTAAGTATTGACACCATCAAAGTTCTGTAAAGCTGAGTGAATAATTCTTCTCTCATATGGATTCATAGGTTCAAGCTTTACTGGTCTCTTTGAGTAAGTTGCTTTTTCAGCCATTTTCTTAGCCAACTTAATAAGTGTTTCTTCTCTTTTTTGTCTATATCCTTCAGAATCTAAAACTACTTTAAGGTATTTCTCTCTATTCTTGTTTACAACTAAACTCAATAAATATTGAATTGAATCAAGAGTATTACCTCTTTTTCCAATTAAAATTCCCATATCTGTGGATGAGATGCTGTTTATATCAACGTATAACATATCATTTTCAAGCTTAATGTCGTGAAGTGCAACAATTCCCATTCCCCTTAAAATTCCATCCAAGAATTTATCAGCTATTTCTTCTGGATCATTAATTAATGTAACCTTTACTTTAGCTTCTTTAGCACCTAAAATTCCAAATAGTCCTTTTGAAGCTTCTTCAATTATTTCAATCTCTACTTCCTCTTTGGTTACATTTAGTTCATCTAAGGCTTCTTTTACTGCATCTTCAACGGTTTTAGAGGTTTTAACAACGAATTTCATAATTATTTTGCCCCCTTAATTTTTAAAACCGACTTATTAGATATCATCTGTTGTACTATTGTAAATATATTACCAACAACCCAATACAATGCCAATCCTGCTGCAAACCCTCTAGCAGCCATAAATATCATAACTGGCAACATGTAATTCATCATCTTTTGAGTAGATTGAGCTGCTGCATCCCCACCTGCACTAGGACTTGCCATGGTCTTACTTTGTATGAATGTTGTTGCTGCTGACAATAATGGTAATCCCCATATAAATGGATCCGGATTTTCAAGATTTGCTATCCAAAGGAAATTTTTAGCCATGCTTTCATATAAACCTGGTTCAGTAAACGCATATTGTGCAGGATTTCTAAACACAGCAAAAAATGCAAATATAATTGGTAATTGTACTAATAGTATTAAACAACCTGATGCTGGATTATATTTATGTTCCTTATATAGCTCCTGCATCTTTATCTGCATAGTCTGTGGGTCTTTTTTGTATTTTGTCTGTATTTCCTTCATAAGTGGTTGTATTTCACTCATTTTTCGAGTTGATCTCGTTTGCTTAATATTTATAGGCAATAGCATAAGCTTAAATACTATAGTGGTAAAAATAATTGCTATTGCATAAAAAGATATTGATGACGGTTCACTACCCATTGTAGATGATACCACATCGTATACTAACTTCAATAACGATCCTAGTATATTTCCTAGAAATCCAGTCATTTGTTAACCTCCCATCATTTTAGCGGATCATATCCTCCTTCATGAAAAGGATTACATCTTAATACACGCTTGGTGGTAAGATATGTTCCTTTTAAAAAACCATACTTGGTATAAGCTTGTAGGCCATACTCGGAGCAAGTAGGATAAAATCTGCAGTTATTCCCAGTAAGAATATATTTGGAAATATATCTTTGGTAGAATTTAATCAATAATATAGCTATCCTAGTCATAATTCTCACCTGATTTCTAATAAACCGGATACCTTGTAAATGTGTCTAATAGCACTTTCCAATTCTTTAAAACTAAGGTCTACAGCGTTTTTTTTAGGTATGATTATTAGATCATACCCTTTCTTTATGTCATTTAAGTTTTCTCTATTTAGTTCCCTAATCCTTCGCTTTAACTTATTTCTAGTTACAGCGTTTCCAACTTTTTTTGTAATGGATATTCCAATCCTAGTCTCTTCCAATCCATTTTTCTTTACATAAAGAATAAGGTTTCTATTCCAATAGTTCTTTCCTGACTTATAGACCTTTTTAAACTCCATATTCTTTCTTAATCTGTTCTTTTTGTTCATACTAATTCCACCTTAAAAATGGCCTTTAATAAAAGGCCACTAACAAGCGGCCTTATGCAGAAAGTTTTTTTCTACCTTTTCTTCTTCTAGCTTTTAAAATTTCTCTTCCAGATCTTGTTTTCATTCTCTTTCTAAAACCATGCTCTTTACTTCTTTGTCTATTTTTTGGTTGATAAGTTCTCTTCATTAAACACACCTCCTTCGATATTTGCAGTAATCCTATATGTTAAATATAGAGTTTTCTACAGGAAACCATAAAACACTACTATAAATTATATGTATTTGCCTTGTATATGTCAAGATTTTTAATTGACAGTAATCCACATCCAGCTAATTCTACCCCTGTTTGTGCTGTGGATAATTTTATTGAATATAGATGTTCAATCTGTTAATATAAAAGGAGATGTTGATAAGTTTTTAAGTTAGTGGATAATTTGAAGTTATGCACAATTTGTGGATAGTTTGTGTATAACTTTTAAAAATTTGCACCTATTTATATTAAAATATTGTAATCTTTGGGATTTTTTATCCACAATTGATGTTATTTTTACATTGTGGAAATTTATTATAACATATTTAATAGAAAATTAATCAACAAACAGTTGATATTTTTATCCACAAAATAGTACTATAGATCAATATAAAAAATCAGCATGTTTTCTTATTAATTCTGTTGATAAATCTGTTGATTAATTATTTAAGGAGGTATATTTAATGGACTCAAATTTGGACCAAATATGGGAAAGTGTTTTAAGTCTTATTAAAGTTGAACTTACAGAAGTTAGTTTTAACACATGGCTTAAATCCATAGAACCCATAAGCCTTAAGGAAGGGAAGGTTATACTTGGAGCACCTAATGACTTTACCAAGGGGATATTAGAAGGTAGATACATCAATTTAATTAGAAATGCCATTAAGCAAATAACAAAAGAGAATTATGATATATCTTTTGTTGTTCCCGGTGAAGAAATTAATGTGATAACTCAATCCCCTAAGGAAAAGTTAGAGGATAAAAGTATAATAAAATCTCAATTAAATCCAAAATATACATTTAATACTTTTGTTACTGGTAAAAGTAATGAATTTGCCCATGCAGCAAGTCTAGCTGTAGCTGAAGCACCAGCTCAAGCTTACAATCCTCTATTTATATATGGAGGAGTAGGTCTTGGAAAAACTCATCTAATGCATGCAATAGGTCATTTTATATTATCAGAGAATCCTGATGCGAAAGTTGTATATGTTTCATCAGAAAAATTTACAAATGAACTAATTAACTCAATTCGTGAATACAAAAATGAAGAATTTAGAAATAAATATAGAAATGTAGATGTATTATTAATTGATGACATTCAGTTTATCGCTGGTAAGGAAGGAACTCAAGAAGAATTCTTCCATACTTTTAATGCACTTCATGAGAATAATAAACAGATCATAATTTCAAGTGATAGACCACCAAAGGATATACCTACACTGGAAGATCGATTAAGATCAAGATTTGAATGGGGACTTACCACGGATATTCAAACACCAGATTTGGAAACTAGAATGGCTATATTAAGGAAGAAAGCAAATCTTGAAAATTTAGAGATGCCCGATGATGTAATGTTATTAATTGCAGATAAAATTCATTCCAACATAAGAGAACTTGAAGGTGCCCTTATTAAAGTTGTTGCATATTCATCCCTTACCAATAAATCAATTACTATAGAACTGGCAGAAGAGGCTCTTAAGGATATAATCTCAAATCATAAATCTGTTGAAATAACCGTTGATTTAATAAAAGATAAGGTATCAAAAAAGTTTGGAATAAGAATGGATGAATTTAACTCAAAAAAGAGAACAAGGGCAATTGCATATCCTAGACAAATAGCAATGTACTTGACAAGAGACTTAACAGATCTTTCACTTCCAAAAATAGGAGATGAATTTGGAGGAAGAGATCATACAACAGTCATTCATGCTTGTGAGAAAATAAGTAATGATATTCTCAGCGATCATATGTTAAGAAAGAAAATTAACGATATAATAGAAGAATTAAAAAAATAAAAAACTGTGGAAAGTTTAGGATAATATTTTAATGTTATCCACATGTTATTATTTTCCTTGCACTTTCTAATTTAAATACCTAACAGACTTATCCACATATTCACAGTGCCTACTACTATTACTACTATAGTATCTTATTCTATTATTCTATATAAGGAGGATGAAGAGATGAAATTTAGAGTTGAACAAAGAGACTTGTCAAAACATATAACAATCGCTCAAAGAGGTATTTCCTCAAGATCAACATTACAGATTTTAGATGGAATTCTTGTTGAAGCAAAAGATGATGCAATTAAGTTAACAGCAACAGATCTTGAAATAAGTATAGAAACATTTGTGGAGGCAAAGGTAGAAGAAAAAGGTAAAATTGTTTTAAATTCTAGAATTTTTGGGGATATAGTAAAAAAATTACCAGATGATACAATATTTTTTAATGTAAAAGATAATCACGTAAATATTAAATGCCAGAATGCAGAGTTTAATATTATAGGCAATTCTGGAGATGATTATCCAGACCTACCCCTGGTAATAGAAGAAAACCAATTTAGTATTTCAAAGGATCTATTTAAAGCAGCCATAAGACAGACGGTTTTTGCAACAACTCAGGATGAGACAAGACCATCATTAACTGGAGTTCTACTTGAGATATCAGGTGGAATTATAAACTTTGTTTCATTAGATGGATATAGATTAGCATTAAGAAAAGTGAGTACAACATCAGATATAGAGTCTAAGATAATAATACCTGGAAGAGCTTTGAATGAACTAAATAAAATACTTGAGGATAAGGATGAGGAACTAGTTGTAAGCATGTCCCATGGACAAGCTATATTTAACTTAGGTGAAACAATAATGTTTACCAAATTATTAGAAGGTCAATTCTTTAATTATAAGGATATAATGAGAAATGAGCATAAGACTAAGATAGTTATTAATAGAAGAAGTTTGCAAAGTGGATTGGAAAGAGCCTCTTTATTGGCAAAAGAAGAAAAGGCTAATTTGGTAAAACTTTCAATATCAGATGGTGAGGTTATTATCAAATCAAATTCTGAAATGGGTGATGTATTAGAATCTATAATGGCTCATCAAAATGGTGATGACATAAACATCGCCTTTAATTCAAGATATATTATTGAAGGTATAAGAATAATGGAATCAGAAGAAGTAGAAATGAATTTTATAGGCAGTTTGAATCCATGTATTATTAATGGGGTAGGGGATGACACCTACACGTATTTAGTTCTTCCTGTAAGATTAGCTCAAGATGATTTTTAAAAAGAGGTGAATAATTTGGAAGAAATAAGAATTGAAACTGATTATATTAAACTTGACCAGTTTTTAAAACTGTGTGGAGTTGCCCAGACAGGAGGTCAAGCGAAAATGATTATTGCTGATGGGCTTGTGAAAGTAAATGGAGAGGTTTCATTACAAAGAGGAAAGAAGATAAGAAAAGAGGATAAGGTTGTTATTGATGATACTTATTCTTTTATTGTGATATAATAGTAATGTTAACCTTAAATAATTCCCTAAGGAGTGTCATTTTTGATAGTTGAAGGAATTAGATTAATAAATTTTAGAAATTACAAGAATATTTTCGTTTCTTTTAGCAGTGATGTAAATATTCTTGTTGGAAAAAATGCACAAGGAAAGACAAATATCCTAGAAGCTATATACATGTGTTCCAATGGAAGATCTTTTAGGACATACAGAGATAAAGAAATTATTAGCTTTGATAAGGATGAAGCATATATTGGAGCTAATATTAAAGTTGGCCAGTTGGAAAAATTCACTGAGATAAAGCTTCATAATGATAAGCCTAAGAGAATTAGGGTTAATAAAAGTGAGTTATCAAATAATAGGGAATTAAACACAGGCTTTAAGGTAGTTATATTTTCACCAGATGATTTAAAACTAATAAAGGAAGGTCCATCTAATAGAAGAAACTATTTGGATAACTGTATATCCCAACTAAAGCCACTATATGGCTATAATTTAAATAAATATTATAAAGTATTGATTCAAAGAAATAATGCACTTAAATCCATTAGATTAAAAGGTGATATAGATTCATTATTGGATGTTTTTGACATACAACTGGCAAATCTTGGATCTTTAATAATAACTGAAAGAAGAGCCATGATAGATAAACTAAATAAGGAATCAAAAGAAATACATTCATCCCTCACAAAGGGTAATGAAAGTATTAGTTTATATTATGGAACTAATACGCCACTTTTTAAAAGTTTAAAGGAAATTGAAAATGGATTTTTAGATAAGTTAAAAGCAACAAGAAAAACTGATCTTATTAATAGGACAACTGAAGTTGGACCCCACAGAGATGATCTTCTCATATATATAAATGATAAAGAATCTAAGTTATTTGCATCTCAAGGTCAACAGAGGTCTTTGGTCTTAACCTTAAAACTTTCAGAAGTAGAGATAATAAAAAAGGATATTGGAGTGTATCCAGTATTGTTATTAGATGATGTTTTCTCTGAATTGGATGAGGATCGAAGGTTGTATTTATCAAAGTTATTCAATAATATGCAGACTTTTATAACAATCACAGATGCTGTAGATATAAAAGGTTTGGAAAATCATAATATAGAGTACTTTTATGTAAAAGAAGGATTAATTTTTAGAGGAAAAAAGACATGGAGGGAAGTAAATGACCAATGAAATAAATGGAAATGGTAATGGTAATGGTAGACATTATACAGCCAATGAAATTCAGGTTTTAACAGGTCTTGAACCAGTTAGAAAAAGACCAGGAATGTATATTGGTAGCACTGGTCCAAAAGGACTGCACCATCTGGTATATGAGGTTGTAGATAATAGTGTTGATGAAGCATTGGCTGGTATTTGTGACACTATAAATGTTATCATTCATGAAGATAATTCAGTGTCGGTAGAGGATAATGGTAGTGGTATACCAGTTGAAACACATCCTCAAACTGGTAAATCAACAGTTGAAACAGTTCTTACAATTCTTCATGCTGGAGGTAAATTCAATAATTCGGCATATAAGGTTTCGGGCGGACTTCACGGTGTAGGTGTTTCAGTAGTTAATGCTCTTTCTGAATGGTTAGTTGCAAAAGTAAGAAGAGAAGGAAAAGAGTATATGCAATCATTTAGCAGAGGAGAAGCAAATACTGAGTTGCAGTGTATTGGTGATGCAAAAACAACGGGAACTACCATACACTTTAAACCAGATGATCAAATTTTTGAAACTATTGTTTATAGTTTTGAAACCCTTGAATTTAGATTTAGAGAGATGGCATTTTTAAATAAAGGCATAAAAATTACATTAGAAGACAGAAGAACTGACACGAGGAAGGATTTTCACTACACTGGCGGTATAAAGTCTTTTGTTGAATATATTAATAGAAATAAGAATTCACTTCACAAAAATGTAATATATTTTGAAGCTGAGAAAGATTTTACAACAGTTGAAATAGCTATGCAGTATACTGATGGATACAGTGAAAATGTATTTACTTTTGCTAATAACATTAATACAGCAGAAGGCGGATCACATCTATCAGGATTTAGGTCAGCATTAACAAGAACTGTAAATGATTATGCTAGAAAATATGGTTTCTTAAAGGATAAGGATGAAAATCTATCAGGAGAAGACATAAGAGAAGGTATGTCAGCCATAGTTTCAGTTAAATTACCAGAACCTCAGTTTGAAGGTCAAACTAAGGGAAAACTTGGAAACAGTGAAACTAAAGGTATAGTTGAAAGTTTAACCAATGAGTATCTATCTAATTTTATGGAAGAGAATCCAAAAATATCAAAAGTAGTCCTTGATAAAGCTATAAGTGCACAAAGAGCAAGGGAAGCAGCAAGAAAAGCTAGAGATTTAACTAGAAAAAGAAGTATTTTTGATAATACTCCTCTACCAGGCAAACTTGCAGATTGTCAATCCAGTGACATAAATGAAACAGAAATATTCATCGTCGAGGGTGACTCAGCAGGTGGTAGTGCTAAGCAAGGAAGAGACAAAAAGTTCCAAGCAATCCTACCACTTAGAGGTAAGATAATGAATGTTGAAAAAGCTAGACTAGATAAAATCCTTGGATTTCAGGAGATAAAGTCTATGATAACCGCATTTGGAACAGGTATTGGTGAAGATTTTTCTTTAGAGAGATTAAGATATGGAAAAATCATAATAATGACCGATGCCGACGTGGATGGAGCTCATATAAGAACTTTGTTATTAACATTCTTCTATAGGTATATGAGAGAATTAATAGATAATGGAAACATTTATATAGCTCAACCTCCATTGTATAAAGTAACCAAGAATAGAAAAGAGTATTACTGTTATACAGATAGGGATTTAGATATACTTCTTAATGATATTGGTAGAACTGGATATCAAATTCAAAGGTACAAAGGTCTTGGAGAGATGAATGCTGATCAACTTTATGATACTACAATGGATCCGAACCAAAGGGTATTACTTAAGGTGAGTGTTGATGATGCAGTTGCGGCAGATGAAGTATTTACAACACTCATGGGTGATAAAGTTGAACCGAGAAGAGAATTCATTGAAGAAAATGCTAAGTATGTTAAGAATCTTGACATCTAGGAGGAAAATATGGAAAACGAAAGAGATAAGTTAATAGATATAAATATTGAAGATGAAATGAAAAATTCTTATCTGGACTATGCCATGAGTGTTATAGTAAGTCGTGCTCTTCCTGATGTAAGAGATGGATTAAAACCAGTACACAGAAGAATACTATATGCAATGAATGAACTAAATATGACCCCTGATAAGCAGTACAGAAAGTCTGCTAGAGTTGTGGGTGATGTATTAGGTAAGTTTCATCCACATGGAGATAGTTCGGTTTATGGTGCAATGGTAAGACTAGCTCAGGACTTTAACACTAGATATCTACTTGTTGATGGACATGGTAACTTTGGTAGTGTTGATGGCGATGGGGCTGCAGCCATGCGTTATACTGAGGCGAAGATGACTAAAATTGCCACAGAAATGCTTAGAGATATAGAAAAAGAAACTGTAAACTTCATGCCCAACTTTGATGAAACATTGAATGAACCTGTTGTTTTGCCAAGTAGATTTCCAAACTTATTGGTTAATGGATCATCAGGTATAGCAGTTGGTATGGCAACAAATGTTCCACCTCATAACTTAAGAGAAGTTATTGAAGGAATAGAAATGATGATAGATGAACCAGAAGTTGATGTGGATGATCTAATGAAGGTGATAAAGGGTCCAGATTTCCCAACAGGTGGAAGTATAATGGGAAAAGATGGAATAAGAAGAGCTTTTAGAACTGGTAGGGGAAAGGTAACGCTTAGAGCAGTTGCTGAAATAGAGGAATCCACTAGAGGTAGACATGCTATTGTAGTAACAGAGATTCCTTATCAGGTTAATAAATCAAATCTGATTGAAAAAATTGCAGAATACGTAAGAGATAAGAAATTAGAAGGAATATCAGATCTAAGAGATGAATCAGATAGAGAAGGTATGAGAATAGTAATTGAGCTAAAAAGAGACTCAAATCCCAAGGTGGTTTTGAATAATCTATATAAGCATACTCAATTGCAGACAACTTTTGGAATCATTAATCTAGCCTTAGTCAATGGTGAGCCAAAAGTTTTAAATTTAAGGGAGATGATTTACTATTATTTAGAGCATCAAAAGGAGATAATAGTAAGAAGAACTAGATATGATCTAAATAAAGCAGAAGAAAGAGCTCACATTGTAGAAGGATTAAGAATTGCCTTAGATAATATAGATCAGATTATTAAGATAATAAGGGGATCAAGTGATGATCAATCAGCTAAAATAGCATTAATCGAAACGTTTGGTCTTTCAGAGAAACAAGCACAAGCAATACTAGATATGAGATTAAGAAGACTTACTGGCCTTGAAAGAGATAAACTTGAAGAAGAATATGAGAATTTAATTAAGCTTATTAATAGATTCAGGGAGATATTGGCAAGTGAAAGACTAGTTTTAAATATAATAAAGGAAGAGCTTGTGGAAATAAAGGAAAAGTATGGGGATTTAAGAAGAACCAGAATAATGCCTACAGCTAATGAAATTAATATGGAAGATATGATAGAGGAAGAGGATGTTGTTATTACTCTGACACATTTTGGATACATCAAAAGAATGCCTGAAGGAACCTATAGACCACAAAAAAGAGGTGGAAGGGGAATTGCAGCACTTTCAAAGAGAGAAGAGGATTTCGTAGAGGATCTATATATAACATCAACTCATAGCACAATACTATTCTTTACAAATAAAGGAAAAGTGTACTCATTAAAGGCATATGAGATACCAGAGTCAAGTAGGACAGCTAAGGGAACAGCTATTGTAAATCTACTAAACCTAAATGGGGACGAGAAGATTTCAGCAATAATACCACTGTATAAGTATAATCAAGATGACAATCTTGTATTTATAACAAAACAGGGAATAATAAAGAAAACCAGTATAGACCAATTTGAGAACATTAGAAAAACTGGTATAATAGCCCTAACTCTTCATGATTCTGATGAATTAATGAGTGTTAAACTAACTTCTGGTAAGAATGATTTGATCGTTGTAACAAAAAAAGGTATGGCTATTAGATTCTACGAAGATGATGTTAGAGTCATGGGAAGAAGTGCCATGGGAGTAAAGGGTATTACACTGGATACTAATGATCAGGTTGTTGCCATGGAAATAGTTGAAGATGACAAAACTCTACTTGTTATTTCTGAAAAAGGATTTGGTAAAAGAACAAACTTATCCGAATATAAAACTCAAAAAAGAGGGGGTAAGGGTCTTATCACTTACAGCATAAAGGATAAGACAGGAGATATTGTATCCGCCAAGGTAGTTAGTGAACATGATGAAATACTGATGATATCATTAAATGGAACTATAATCAGACTTGGAATAGGAGATATATCAATAATGGGTAGAAGCACCCAAGGTGTTACATTAATGAAGATGAAGGAAGATAAAGTTGTAGCTGTAGCAAAATATGTAGAGGATTAGAGCCAAGCTCTTTTCCTTTACATTCCAACATTTTTAGTATAAAATTACTATAAATCAAAGGATGGAGGGAAGAAATAATGTCATTAAATACAAAGGTAGATTTTAGTTTTGATAGAAATCTTTGGGTTGTAAAACCTATTGGAGAAATTGATATTTATACCTCATCTGTTTTTAAGGAAGAAGTAGTAAAAGCATATGAACAAAGAAAATCAGACCTACTGATAGATGGTGAGAATCTAGATTATATTGATTCGACTGGATTGGGAGCACTTATAAGTCTATTAAAGATGATTCAAGATACTGAATTTAAGATTCATATAGAAAATCTTAAACCTAATATTAGAAAACTATTTGACATAACAGAATTAGATAAAGTGTTTGTCATCAGAGGTGACAACAATGAATAATGATAATATATTTCTTAGAATACCCAATAAAGCCGACTATATTAGCTTAGTGCGGCTGATGTCTTCTGCAGTTGGAAATAAAATCGGTTTAAACATCGATGAGATTGAAGATTTGAAAGTAGCTATGGGAGAAGCGTGTGTACTATCTTTTGTTTCAGATGAAAATGAAGATATTGACATAACTTACACTATATATCCAGAGAAACTCAAAGTTGTAATTAACAGAACAGGTGATGTGAAATCTGTGATGGAAGATACAAAGGAAGCTCAATTAGGAAAAATGATTATTGAATCATTGATGGATGAGGTCTACTACACAGAAAATGAGATTGTTATTATTAAACTAATAGATTAAGGATGGTAGTCCTATGGCGAGTAAGCAGCATAACAGCAAAGAAAAAAACAATGGTTCAGATAAAGCCAATATCAAAGAGATGTTTAGGCAATATAAGACAAATCCTTCAAAGGACTTAAGGGATATTCTTATTGAAAAACATCTCTATATTGCTGAGATATTGGCGAAAAAGTATGCAAATAGAGGAATTGACTATGATGATATTTATCAGGTGGCTAGTATTGGCTTGATTTATGCAATTGATCGATATGATATAGATAAAGGTTTTGAGTTTTCAAGTTTTGCAACTCCAACTATTATTGGAGAAATTAAAAAGTACTTCAGGGATAAAGGATGGACAATTAGAGTTCCAAGGAGAATACAAGAACTTTCCAAGAAGATAAATAATGCAAAGGTACATCTATCTCAAGAACTTCAAAGAGTTCCCACAGTTGAAGATATTGCAAACTATCTTAATACAACTGAAGAAGAAGTACTTGAAGCTATGGAAGCAAGTAAGGTCTATACACCTCAATCTTTAGATGTAACTTTTGATTCTCATAATGATGATAAGGAAGTTAATCTTGCAGAATTAATAGGAGAAGAGGACTTTTATTTTAGTAGAATTGAAAACAATGATTTCCTTGTAAAAACCATGGAAAAATTAAATGAAATGGAAAAGGAAATATTAATAGAGAGATATTTTAATAAGAAGACACAAGTTACTATTGCTAATAAGCTTGAAATTTCTCAGATGACAGTATCAAGAATTGAAAAGAGGATACTAGAAAAGCTAAGAAAAGAAGTGGAAAGAACTATGATGGACTAGATTACAAGCGGTTAAAGTGCCCTTACAAGATATCTTGGAAGGGCATATTTATTTTTTGCTAAATATAGCTAAAAACCTATTGACTTTTATATCTCTAAGAGTTAATATTATAAAAGTTGACTCCAATTTAAATATAATAAAAAAACTTTAAAAAGGTGTTGACTAAGGATTGGTATACATGGTATACTAATCAAGTCGCCTCAAGAGAGGACGACATGAACCTAGATAACTAAACAGTATGAGAACTTTGAATAAAACCAAGATTCAATTTTTTAAAAACAAATAATATG
>JAUWAD010000010.1 GCA_030602225.1 Bacillota bacterium
TGGTAGTTATAATATTATCACAGGTATCACAAATATAGAATTTTAAGTTCTTCATATTGCCTCCATTACTATCGTTAATATCCACTTCTCCTGCAATCAAACTATCCATAGTTATTCCCAGCTCATTGGCAAGGATGGGAATCAAGGAAATATCTGGGCATCCCAAACCCCTTTCCCACTTGGAAATTGCCTTGTCACTTATAAATAATTTATCTGCCAATTGTTTCTGGGTTTGCCCCCTATCCCTTCTAAGTTTTAGAATCAATTTTCCTATTTTCTCACAGTCCATCCCTATCTCCTCCATAGGTATAATATACCAAAACTATACATCACTTTAAATAAACGTTTAGTAGAATAAATAAAAAGACAAGGTTTATAGCCTTGCCTTCTAAACTCTATGCTATTTGGACTACATCATACCGCCCATGCCGCCCATGCCACCCATGCCAGCCATTGGATCTTCTTCTTCAATATCAGCAACTGCACTTTCAGTTGTAAGAACCATCGCTGCTACACTTGCTGCATTCTGTAATGCTGATCTTGTAACTTTAGTTGGGTCTACAATACCCTTTTCAATCATGTTAACATACTCTTCTGCCATGGCATCAAATCCAATTCCAACTTCAGCAGCTTTAACTTTCTCAACGATAATTGATCCTTCTAATCCAGCATTTGCTGCAATTTGTCTTACAGGCTCTTCCAATGCCCTTAAGATAATGGAAATACCAGTTTTTTCGTCTCCATTAACTGTTGAAAGAAGCTTTTCCACCTTTGGAATAGCATTTAGAAGTACAGTTCCTCCTCCTGGAACAATACCTTCCTCCACAGCTGCTCTTGTTGCTGCAAGTGCATCTTCAATTCTTAACTTTCTCTCTTTTAATTCAGTTTCTGTGGCAGCTCCTACCTGGATAACTGCAACTCCACCTGATAGCTTAGCTAGTCTTTCTTGAAGCTTTTCAGCATCAAACTCTGACTCTGTAGCATCTAATTGAGCTTTTATCTGTTTTACTCTATTATGGATTTCTTCCTGGTTTCCTTCTCCATTTACAATAACTGTTGTATCCTTATCAATCTTAACCTTAGCTGCTCTACCTAACATCTCCAGTGTAGCTTCCTTAAGTTCATATCCCAACTCCTCAGATATAACTGTTCCACCTGTTAAGATTGCAATATCTTGAAGCATTTCTTTTCTTCTATCACCAAATCCAGGTGCTTTTACTGCTACACAGTTAAATGTTCCTCTTAGTTTATTAACAACTAGAGTAGCCATAGCTTCTCCTTCAATATCCTCAGCTATTATAACAAGGGGCTTGCTTAGTTGTACTATTTGCTCCAACACTGGCAGAATTTCTTGGATATTTGAAATCTTCTTGTCAGTAATTAAAATATATGGATTTTCATATTCAGCAATCATCTTCTCTGTATCAGTTACCATATATGCTGAAACATATCCTCTATCAAATTGCATTCCTTCAACGACATCTAGAGTAGTCCCCATTGATTTTGATTCTTCAACAGTTATAACTCCATCATTGCCTACTTTCTCCATTGCATCAGCAATTAAGTTGCCTATTTCCTCATCCCCTGCAGAAATTGATGCTACCTGAGCAATAGCTTCCTTTGATTCTACAGGAACTGATGAATTCTTGATTTCAGAAACAGCAGCATCCACAGCTTTTCTAATTCCCTTTTGCAATACCATTGGATTAGCTCCAGCTGCAACGTTTTTTAATCCTTCTCTAATAATAGCTTGTGCCAGTAATGTAGCAGTTGTAGTTCCATCCCCTGCAACGTCATTAGTCTTAGTTGCAACTTCTTTTACCAGCTGCGCTCCCATATTTTCATATTTATCTTCTAACTCGATTTCCCTAGCTATTGTAACTCCATCATTAGTAATTAATGGAGCACCGAACTTCTTATCCAAAACTACATTTCTTCCCTTAGGTCCCAATGTAACTTTAACAGTATCTGCAAGTTTATTAATTCCTCTTTCCATGGAACGACGAGCGTCTTCTCCGAATTTTATTTCCTTAGCCATACTTTATAACACTCCTTTTTATTAATCTTAGTCTTGTACTACTGCTAGAATATCCATTAGTTTTAAGATTGTCAGCTCTTCACCATCAACCTTAACTTTTGTTCCTGCATATTCGGAGAAAATTACCTTATCTCCAACTTTAATCTGATCTTTTTTCTTCTCATCATTTAGAATTTCATCTCCAATAGCTATTATTTCAGCCATTAAAGGTTTTTCCTTCGCAGTAGGTGGTAATACGATGCCGCTTTTAGTCTTTTCTTCCACTTCTACCTTTTTTATAATTATTCTGTCTCCCAATGGTTTAAGATTCATTAAGATACCTCCTTAGAATATTTTTCATTTTTTTGTTAGCACTCATCTTTATCGAGTGCTAACATCTATTTATAATAATACTCGAAAATCAATCGCTAATCAAGTCTAAATTTATTCCAAAATAGATATTTTTAGCAAAATTTCCGAGTATTCTTCTGTTTTTCTTAGCTTTTCTAAGTATTTCTTCCTTTTTCTTTCAATTAAAATAAGTTTATAACCATATAATATAGGATTGGAATAAAAATAGCAGGTAACATATTGGCTATCTTTATCTTCTTAATGCCTAAAATATTAACACCTATAGCCATAATTAGAATTCCACCAACTGCTGACATCTCGGTTATAACAATTGGTGTAAGTAGATCCTTTACTGAACTGGCAAGGATTGTAATTGCCCCCTGGTATACAAATACAGCTACAGCCGAAAAGGCAACTCCAATTCCCAATGTTGATGCAAAGATAATTGCTGATATTCCATCAAGGACTGATTTTGCATATAATGTTTCGTGATTTCCTGCTAGACCAGACTCCAAAGCCCCCAGAATGGCCATTGCACCAATACAATAAACCAATGATGCCATAATGAATCCTTTTGAAAAGTTTGAGTCTCCCTTTCCAAATCGTTTCTCCATATTATTACCTAAATTCTCCAGTCGTTTATCTAAATCCAACATCTCTCCCACAATACTACCAACTACTATACTGGCGATTACAAGAATGAGATTGTCCATCTTAATGGCACCCATTATACCTATTACCACGACAGAAAGGCCCATCCCATCCATTATTGTTTTTGTGTACTGTTCCTTAATTCCCTTTTTTAGAAGTATACCAATAAAAGCACCTGCAATTATTGCAATACTGTTTACTATAGTACCTAGCATATTATCACCTATCCATTCATTTAAATTACTATTATCAATAATATACTATTTTTTGGTCCATTTCTAGCTGTTTTTAAAAAAACAAGGTCCCAAAGGGAACCTTATCTAACTATAAAACTATTTGTCCATTGTGGCATTGGTGGATTTTCACCATTCTTTATCATCTCTTGCCATTTTTCATCTGTCAGTCTAGTTTGATTAAGAAACTCATGGAAGCTAAATACTGCTCCCCTTGTTAACACCAACTCTCCTTCAATTGGGACTATTGAATATATTTCATATGCTGGTCCTACCCCTGCATGAATCATTCCATCCCTTCCCACAGTGTGGTAGTCTGCAATCACTGCCATGTTTTTATCTGTTTCAGAAGTTATTTCATGCCATTTGCCAACATTTGAAAAGGACAAGGTTAGATCCTCCAATATTCCACCATAGATCGTCAATCTAAAATACTCCTCCTCTGTCAAAGCTTCCCCTCTTAGCTGTTTCTCAGATGCAGTCAGTAGAAAATCCAACAGCCATTGGAAACGTTCCATTTTGATGTCTATATCATCAATACTCAAATTCATTTCACTTAGTAGTTGCCTGGATCTGTCTGTTAACCAAAGTAATCTTCTATAAACTTCAACTGATGGTTCCACATAGCCTTTTGTCTCTTCTATCATATCTCCACCCATCTCTGCCCCTGATGGCTTTCCATATAGTACTGTATCATGCTTTAGTTCCGCCCATGATGATAATGCGGTATTCAAGTTTTTATCTATCCAGGCACCATTTTTCATGAATTCTGGGTACTCATCCCCATACTCTTCCTGATTTAAAGCTGTTAAAGTCCACATCCAACCTGTGTACATGTTCTTCTTCCAGTCTTCTTCTGTATAGGTTGAAAACTCATCAATCAATTCTTCCATAACTATTGGGTAGTCTTCCCACATTTGATTTATTGGGTCATTAAGCTGCAATTCCTTTGCTCTATTTGACCCAAGAACTGCCATTACATCCAAGCCTGATGGTATAGGTCTTAAGATTGGATATACTAACCTTTGAATAATCTCTGAATCCATAACATATCTTTGCCCCATAAACCTAAACTGTTTGCCCACTGGCGAATCAATGCCATTGTAATCTTCACTTTTGGGTAAGAATCTTGCCATTATCCTTGGCATGGGAAGTTTATCCGTCTCCTTGTAGAAAGAATCTATTCTCTTCTTCTCATTCAACTGGTCAAGACTATTAATATCTCCATAGACCTTCTCATAAATGGTTTTGTAATCATGGATGGTTAAGTCATCACTACTTCCTACAAAATGCTCCGTGGGTTTATATATTTGCTCCCATACTTTAAGTAATTCTGAATCGCTCTTTAAAATTTCTGTTATGAGAAGAGCTTGATATGTCTGATCATAATTTTTTTCTTCCTCACTAATATAAAGGGGGAATGGTACCTGTCCATACCACATCATAGAAAGGAAGTAATCCCCCAGATCCTCACTTCTTGTGTAGTGACCTCTTATGGTGTATTGGCTATAGTCAATTTCAAAGGGAAATATCTCTGATTTTTGATATACTTGCCTTTCCATGATCTTCTCATATTCTCTATTAGCCATACTTAATGCTCTAAAAGGTATGTTATCTGGTAATTCTTCCTTAATGAGCATATTTGCAACTGTAAAGAAAGCAATATTCTTTGTTGCACTTTCCACTAACTCCCCATCTTTTAATCTATCATACTGGTCCAGTGACTTAAGTAACATATTTTTTGATAACTCCTTAGCAAGCTGAATCAGGCGTTGCTCTTCAAGGGTTCTCAAGGTGTAATTATAGAATATGTGATAGACTTGAAGCACTGAGTCCGTAGTAATAAATGATGGTATCCCTCTGTATTCATTGTGTTCATAAATAAAGAATAATTGCTCTTCATTTGAAGGTCTTACAAAAAATTGGTTATTATAGAGCATCTCCAATTCCCTTGAGCTGAATCCTTCAAAATCTCCTAGATTAACAACATTTGATAGACCTTCCTCCAAATTGATTTTTCCATTAACAGGTTCAATTATTGGCACTTGTTCATCAATTGGTATAGGATCTTCTATTGGCTCATTTATTTGCGTAATCTCATCCTTTTTAGTACACCCTGTTATAAGTAATGTTGATGCCAGTAATATTGAACCTATTCTAACACTTATATTTTTCAAGTTCTCTCCCCTCTCTTTCCTAGTCCAGATCAAATACTCTTATTCTTAAAACCAGATCATTATTTTTTGTTACTGCATAAAGTTCATTTTCAGA
Organism: Bacillota bacterium; assembly: GCA_030602225.1. Taxonomy (GTDB): domain Bacteria; phylum Bacillota; class Clostridia; order Tissierellales; family Tissierellaceae; genus Gudongella. The sequence goes on from JAUWAD010000010.1 coordinate 5,524, forward strand.
TGTATCCAAATAATCAAATGGGATATTCTCTATGCTTTCTAAAAATCCTTCAAAGCCAAATCCTTTCCATTTGTAACTATTTATTATATGACCTCCATCTGCCAAATCTTCAATCGCAACTATTTCACAAACTCCATCCTGATCCACATCAAATAGTAAAAAATCGGAAAATGGTCGTGATAGTCTTGACCCTCTCCATTTGGGTATCAGATCATTTCCATTAAAATTATAGATAAAAGGTCTCTTTGCCATTATTGGATGAAGTGGGGATTCCTTATAAACCCCAATGGCTATTTCCAAATTGCCATCACCATCAACATCTCCTATATCTATTTTCCATGGCTTCAGATGGGAAATATCCCTTCTAAAAACTTCCTTTTTCCCATTTACTAATGAGTAGATAACTATGTCTCTTCCAAATTCCTGCCATCGTCTTCCTGTAAGGATAACCAGGTACTCATCCTCATCTCCCATAAGATACCCACTTTTAAAATCTTTAGTATCCTCAAGAGCATATCCTATTGTAAAACAAAAAAGGATGAGTATTATCAAAACGAACACTATCTTAGTTCTCTTTTTCAACGTACTCACCCCGCTATCACTTTATTTCAATAATAGTATATCAAGATAATATTTTCTTTAGGTTACATATGTATGACAAATTAGTGTCAAATTAGAAAAACCACTGTTTCCAGTGGTTACTTGCCAATTCCCATTTCCCTTGCATAATAGAATAAGTATTGTTGAGCAAATCCAGCTAAATCTCCGAAAAGCTTTTCTCCTGATTCCTCCAGCTCTCTTTTGGTTGCATTTCTCTTGAAGTAAAAATACTCCATAACCCTTTTTACCCATACATCCACGGGAAAGGCTTCTGATTTGTCATATGCAAATAGTAGTATGCAATCACTAACCTTAGGACCAACTCCAGGTAGTGTGGTTAATAGTTCCTTCCCATTTTTATGGTCAAAATCAAAAATGCACTGATGGTCAAATTCACCTTGTGCTATTCTTCTGCTAACCTCTCTGATTCTATCTGCCCTAAACCCTACTCTGTACTTTTCCCTAATGTACTCCTCGCTCTTTGATGCAAGCTTATCTGGTTGTGGAAAACTGTAGTAGTCCTTCCCATTGTAATTTAGTATAAACTCCCCTAAATCCGTTGATATCAACTCCACTGCACTTTTTATCCTTGGTATCTGATTGTTGGCTGAAATTATAAAGGAAATAATTGTCTCATAGGGATCTTGATTGAGTAGCCTCATGCCATATCCAAATCTTATGGCTTCATCCAGAATGGGATCCTTTGAAAGCTTTTTCTTTATCTTTGAATAATCCCTATCTAAATCAAAATAATGATGCCAAAATCCATTCCAATCCTCAAGGGTGGTTCCCTTAACTATGAAATCATGATCTTCTTCCTTAATATTAATGACTCTTCCTGATGCAATAGTTGTGTAGCTATTATCATCTTCTCTTTTCCATCTAAAACATTGACCACACTCAAATATATGGCTTGGCTTAAAATCCTTTAACCCTTTAATAATCAAACTATCTCTTGACTTCTCAATTCTATATGTCATAAATTATCTCCTTGAATATATAATAAGCTTATTATACCCCAAAAAAAATAAAAAGGACAGAAGCCACGCTTCCATCCCTTATCTTTATATTAGTACCAGCCTCTTAACTTCATTGCAGTTGCAACCTTCTTAACTGAATGCATGTAAGTTGCCTTTCTCATTGGTACATTGTATTCTTCTTTAACTTTCCAAACGTCATTAAATGCATTTACCATAGCAATTTCTTCTTTTTCTTCTACTTCTGCTTCACTCCAGTAGTAACCATATAGGTTTTGTACCCACTCAAAGTAAGAAACTGTTACTCCACCTGCATTTGCAAGAATATCTGGAGCTACAACTATGCCTTTTTTCTCAAGAATCTCATCAGCTTCTGGAGTTATAGGGCCATTGGCAGCTTCTGCTATTAATTTAGCATTGATTTTTTCTGCATTTTCAAGAGTAATAGCATTTTCCAATGCTGCTGGGATTAGTATGTCAACTTGAAGTCCCCAGAACTCATCTAAACTAATCATCTTAGCATTTGGATAATTTACAAGGTTTTTATTCTCTTTAACATAAGCAGCCATTTCAGCATAATCTAATCCATTTTCGTTATATATAGCATATGTGCCATGATCTCTTGCCCATTCAGCTATTGCAACAATTTTTCCACCAAGTTTTTGAACATTCTTAACTGCGAAACTACCAACATTACCAAAACCTTGAACAGCAACAGTTGCACCGTTCATTTCGATACCTAATTTTTTAGCAGCTTCTCTAGTTACAACAGCAACACCAAATCCAGTAGCTTCGTTTCTACCCTTTGATCCGCCCCACTCAACTGGCTTACCAGTAATAACTCCAAGCTCCATATGTCCTGTAAGTTTATTGAACTCATCAACCATCCATGACATTATTTGACCATTTGTATTAACATCTGGTGCAGGGATATCAATTTTTTCTCCAATATACTTGTGAAGACCTTGAATATAACCTCTTGATAATCTTTCTAATTCACCTTTTGATAAAGTTGATGGATCAACTATGATTCCACCTTTTCCTCCACCATATGGGATACCAGTTACACAGCATTTGAAAGTCATCCAGATTGATAAAGCTTTTACTTCATCCGCATGAACTCCTGGATGAAAACGTATTCCACCTTTGCCTGGTCCTACAGCATCACTGTGCATTGAACGGAAGCCTTTAAATACCTTTACAGTACCATCATCCATTATTACTGGGATTGAAAGTTCGATAAATCTCTTTGGTTCCTTAAGTAATTCGTATACTGATGGCTCTAATCCTAGTGCATCACAAGCATCCTTAACTTGTTTCTGAGCACTTTCCAATGGATTAAGAATTTCTTTTGACATTAAAACTACCCCCTTTAAATTAGCTGTGAAGTATATATTCACAAATACTATTAATCTCGACAAAATTATATCATACAAACTATGCCTTAGCAACCCAATTAAAACGAGCGAAAGGGCATAAAAAAGATATAATTGTACAAAGCTCTCCTTATACAATTATATCTTTTCAGTTATTTATCAAATTTTGTCTTCAAGAAGTATGAAAGAATAAATAAGCTCTCATTTAATCTAACATTTTCCACAACTATATCATCTGGTACTTGCAAATCTGTTGGAGCAAAATTCCAGATACCTTTAATCCCTGATCTGATATATATGTCCGCGATTTGCTGTGCACTATCTTTAGGTGTTGTTATAATTCCGATTTCAACATTGTGTTCTTTAATGAATTCTTCAATGTGTTCCATATCTCTAATTTCAATATCCCTAATCTTTAAACCAATAACCCTTGGATTTCTATCAAATAATGATAAAACCTTAAATCCAGCATCCTCAAAACCTTTATAATTGGCTATTGCCTGTCCAAGATTACCAGCCCCTACAACCACTGCGTTATAACGGGTATCTAACCCTAGTATTTTTCCCAGTTCTTTTTGCAAATCCTCAACATTGTAACCATATCCTTGCTGTCCAAATCCTCCAAAGTTATTCAAGTCCTGTCTGATTTGAGAAGCGGTAAATCCAGTCAATACGCTTAGCTCTTGAGATGATATTCTGCTGATTCCCTTTTCGATTAATTCTGTCAAATAACGATGGTACTTTGGCAATCTTCTTATTACTGTTACTGACACTTGAGATTCTCTATTCAATTATTTCACCACCTATCATTTTATGTTAACAATTATATCATCAAAAAAAATATGTGTCAATTTATTCACATGTATAGAACCATAATTTTCAACACTTATGTGTATTCTCTTCACTAATTGGACTTATAGTGTTAAAATTATTGTATGACTTTTAGGAGGATTTAATATGCCAGTTTTATCTGTTAGTAATTTATATAAATCATACGTGGTTGAATCAATTCTTGAGGACATCACCTTCAATCTTGAAGATGGTGACAAGGTAGGTGTACTTGGTCTTAATGGCACAGGGAAGACCACCCTTATTGAAATTATATCCGGTAATCTGGAAGCAGATTCAGGAAGCATAATGCTTCAGAAGGGTATCAAAGTAGGGTATCTTAAGCAGCACACAAAGATTGAAAGCTCCCTTAGTATATTTGATGAGTGTTTAAGAGTATTCCAGCATCTTATCTCAATGGAAGAAAAAATAAGAGCTTTGGAATTGGAAATCTCAAACTTATCCCAAAGTGGTGAAGATGCTTTAACAAAGCCAATGTCTGAATATGGGCACCTTCTTGAAGATTTCAGCAATAAAGGCGGATACGAATATAAGTCCAGAATAAGAGGTGTACTAAAAGGTTTAGGTTTTGTTGAGGATGACTTCCATAAGAATATTGAAATCTTAAGTGGAGGCCAAAAATCCAGAGTATCCCTTGCAAAATTACTATTGGAGAACCCAGATGTTCTGTTGTTGGATGAGCCTACAAATCATTTGGACATTTCAGCGATTGCTTGGCTTGAAAAATTTTTAAAGGAGTATCCTGGGGCAGCATTGATTATATCCCATGACAGATACTTTTTGGATAATGTGGTAAATAGGATATTTTTCATGGAGAATAAAAAGCTTTATCCATATAACACTAACTACTCTGGATTTATGGTCCAGAGAAAAAGAGATCTTGAGCTTATGAATAAGCAATATGAGGATCAACAAAAAGAGATAAAAAGACAGGAAGAAATAATTCAAAGATATATAAGATATGGTGGTGAAAGATACTTAAAGCAGGCAAGAAGCAGGCAAAAGATGCTAGATAGAGTGAAGCTCTTGCCGAAACATCAAGACAGTAAGAAAACCAGACTGAAGTTTGATCCTGAAGTAAAATCAGGAAACGACGTATTATTTGCTCAAGGCATTTCTAAATACTTTAATGATTTTAAGCTTATTGAAAATATAAATCTAGCGATATATAAAGGTGATAAGGTTGGACTCATTGGTCCAAATGGAGTAGGTAAGACCACTCTTTTCAAGATACTCCTTGGTCAAATCCCTTATGATAGTGGAGAGATAAAAAAAGGTCACAACGTTTTTTCAGGTTATTTTGACCAAGAAATGGCCAGCTTAAATCCAGATAATTCCATAGTTGATGAAATTTGGGACAATTACCCAAATTTAAATCACTATCAGATTAGAACATACCTTAGCCAGTTTCTATTTGTAGGTGATGACATCTTCAAGGAAATTGGAGATTTAAGTGGTGGTGAAAAAGCAAGGGTTGCTCTTTTAAAGCTTATGTTATCAAAATCCAATTTTCTTCTTATGGATGAGCCCACCAACCATCTGGATATAGATTCTAAAGAAGTGTTAGAGGATGCCTTAAATGACTATTCCGGAACTATTTTTGTCATATCCCATGATAGATACTTCTTAAATCAGGTTGTAAATAAGATATTTGAGTTAACACCTGATGGTTTAAACGAATATCTAGGGAATTATGATTATTATGTGGAGAAAAAGCAAGAGTTAAATATTGTGGAAGAGGATGAAGATCCTAGGACAAAAACTCAAATAAAGTTAGATAAGAAAAGAGAAAAAGAGATTATTCAACAACAAAAAGATAAGAACAACAAGATTAAGGATCTTGAAGTAAGGATTTCCAGAAAGGAAGATGAATTGGAAGAAGTTGATAATAGACTATCTGATCCTTCAATTTATGGAGATCATGAAAAAGTATTGGATTTGGGAAAGCTTAGGGAAAGTATAAAATCTCAATTGGATGATCTGTATGAGGAATGGATGTTGTTAACGGAATAATCCCCAACTTGTCCACAGTACCCACATGTTTATCCACAGAACTACAAAGGAATACCATGGGAGTTTCCTAAATTTCCCACATTATCCACAATTCCAATAAAAAATCATCCCCAAATTATGTGGATAATTTGGGGATTCTAATCAAGAAAACTAAGATTTGGCATCACCTTTAGATCAAGAGGTGATGTTTTTCCATTTATATAATTGTAATACCCGGCTGAGCCTATCATTGCTGCATTGTCGGTGCACAACCTTGGGGAAGGATAAAAGATTCCAATGTTGTTTTTAATACCTCTAGTTTCCATCATTTCCCTTAGACCCTTATTGGCTGCCACTCCTCCAGCAATTACTATCTTGTCCCGTCCAAGCTCCCTTGATAGTCTAAAGGATTTTTCCACCAATACATCCAGGACTGCCTGTTGAAACCCTGCGGCAACATCTTCAAGGACAATTTCTTCTCCTCTTTGTTTAGCACCATTTAGATAATTTAAAACAGCAGTTTTTAGACCACTAAATGAAAAATCATAGGTTTTATCATCTAAAAACACCCTTGGAAATTCAATCTTTTCTTTATTACCCTTTGAGGCTAAAGAATCTATAAATGGTCCTCCTGGATATGGTAAGCCCATTGCCCTGGCAACTTTGTCAAAAGCTTCTCCTGCTGCATCATCTCTTGTCCTACCATAAAGGGTATAACTATTATAATCCTCTACATCTATTAGGTAGGTATGTCCACCAGATACTATTAAGCATACAAAAGGCGGTTTAAGATCCTTATGTTCAATGTAATTTGCACATACGTGACCTTCAATATGATTTACACCAACCAAAGGTATGTTCAAACCATAAGCAATTGACTTTGCTGCTGATAACCCTACTAACAGAGCTCCAACAAGTCCTGGTCCTTGTGTTACGCTTATAAAGTCTATATCATTAAAGCCTACTTTTGCTTCATCTAGAGCTTCTTGTATTATTAAATTTATACTCTCAACATGCTTTCTTGAAGCAATTTCAGGAACTACTCCTCCAAATCTTCTATGAATATCGATTTGAGATGAGATTATATTTGAAAGTACTTCTCTTCCATCTTTTATTACACCACATGATGTTTCATCACAGGATGATTCAATTGCTAAAGTTAACATTTAATTCACCTCTAGTCCATCTTTCTCCACATTATAACTGCATCTTCTCCGTTGTCTGTATAGTAACCAGGTCTAATCCCATGGGAAGTAAACTTGTGCTTTCTATAGAGATTTTGAGCTGTCGTATTTGATAGTCTTACTTCAAGGGTGATGTTTGGAATATTGTTTTTCTCACAGTAATCCACTATGCCCATGACCAGTATATTACCCATTCCCTTGCCTCTATATTCCTTCTTAACTGCTATGTTGGTAATATGGGCTTCATCTAGTATTCTCCAGAATCCACCATAGCCAACAATTTCCCCATCTACCTCAACTACAATATAGATTGCTAGTACATTATCTCTAACTTCATTTATAAAAGCATCCTTTGACCATGGTGTCGAGAAGGATTCTTCCTCTATCATGAGTACTTGATCTATATCTTCTATTTTCATTTCTCTTAATATTATATTCATTTAATTACCTCTGTAATTTTAGATTTCTCTCAGCCTGGGAATCTCTTAAATAATCTGGAGCTAAGGTGTAGTAATCATCACTACCATATCTAATGTACTTTAAAAGACCTAATCTGGCAACACTACTACCTCTAGAAAGGTTAAGTTCTCCTGGAGCAAATGAAATCATTTCTCCAATTTCACTATTAATAGTATCCTTATAAACCAGGCATCCATCACCATTAAGTATAGCACTATCTATATTATCCCTTAAGAACTTAATCAGTTCCATTACTTCAATGGCATCTGGCTTTAAGATTTCTCTAAATCTGTCTTCTTCTCTTTTATATACAGCGGTGAATACCCTATCTCTTCTTGCATCCATCATGGGAACTATAGCCTTATCTGATAGGATGTTGTTTGCCAATACTTCCAAAGATGACACTCCAACAATTGGTTTATCAAAAACATGGGCAAAACTCTTTGCCGTGGTGACACCTATCCTTAAACCTGTGAATGAACCTGGTCCAGTTGAAACTGCAAACAGGTCCATATCCTTCATTTCCAATTTTAGATTATCCATCAATGATTTAATCATTGGTACCAATGCTTCTGAATGACTCATATCCAAATTCAAGGAAAACTCTCCAAGTAATTTGTCCTCATCCATAATTGCACAAGTGGTCATAAGCGTTGATGTATCCAAACCTAGAACCTTCATCTTTTCAACTCCCCCACTAGACTATCATATCTATTCCCAAAGGCTTTAATCTCAATAACTCTCTTATTATCTGCTTCTCCTCTAAAAATCCAAAGCTCAAGCCTGTCCCTTGGAAGTTCATCTTGAATATTTTCTGCCCACTCTATCAAACATACTCCATCTCCATAAAAGTAGTCCTCAATTCCCAGATCAAATAATTCTTCTCCATTTTCCAATCTGTACACATCAAAGTGATATAGTGGAAGTCTTCCCTTGTACTCGTTTATTAGAGTAAAGGTAGGGCTAGTTATATAGTCCTCAACCAAAAGTCCTTTACCAATAGCTTTGCTCAGGGTTGTCTTTCCTGCTCCAAGATCACCATTCAAGCATATAATATCCCCTTTTTGTAAAAGTGATCCTAATTTTTCACCAAATTTATTAGTTTCATCTATACCATCTATTCTAATTATCATATTTTCCTCTTTTCATAATTCATTGTATCAACTTTTAATTATAACAAAGTAGAAAAATTAATACAATAAAAAAACCAGAGCATTTTTTACCCTGGCTTCCTATGTTATCTGTGCAGTATTGGTGATACCTTCTTATATAAAAGAATGGTTAGTGCAGTTAGTATTGCTCCTTTTAGTAAATTGAAAGGCACTATTGCATACAATACCATAGTCTTCATATCTACTATTCTTGAATTTACTGCTGTTCCCATTTCAACTAAGCTTTCAATTGGCCATCCAAACAGTCTTGCATAGAACGGGAAGATGAAGTAATAGTTTGCAATTGAAATTACAATGGTCATAGTTATTGTTCCAAGAACTAAACCAAGAACCGCCCTATTAAATGTTCTTTTCTTAAAGTATACTAATCCAGCTGTGTATGCAAATACACTTCCAACAACGAAATTGGCAAATTCTCCAACACCACCAGTTGTTGAACCTTCAATTACTAGATTTAGAACATTCTTAAGTAGCTGTACAATTACACCTACCATAGGTCCCATGGCAAATGCACCGATCAATGCGGGTAAATCTGAGATGTCTATCTTCATAAACGGTGGTGCAAGCCAAACCAATGGCATTTCAAAGAACATCAATATGAATGCTATAACTCCTAAAACTGATACTTTAACCATGGTTCTTGTTGTCCATAGTTCTCTACTTAATGTGTACATAAAAATCCCTCCATAATTTTTATTACCTGGGGATACAAAAAACCCCGAAGCAATCTTCGGGGCATAAAAAACATCAGAATACATCATCTTCTTCCATCCAGACTTTAACTGTCGGCTCTGGAATCACACCAGATCAACCATTCGGTTCGCGGGCTTTACCGCCGGTGAGGACTTGCACCTCGCCCTGAAGATATATCTAGTATTATAATATCGAAGCTTATCTATTTTGTCAATAGGTAACTTTTTGAAATTGTTAAATATTTATCTATAACCCTTTTACTTCCTGAATACTATCTGTATAGTAATCAAATACAACACTAATATAACCACTCATCATCTTGTTTACTTCATCATCCCCAGTGTCCACTAGAAGTGGTCTTCCTTCCAATGAGAAAATCTTGCTTCTTGGTGCCACAACTATGATATTCTTCTTTCCTACTTTGTTAATGACTTCCGCACTGATCTGCTGATTACCTCTTCCAAAAATATAACCCTGACCCCCTATTACTGTTACGATTATCTTGGCAGGATTATCTCCAATTATCTCCAGGATTTCCTTCTCGTTCACATCCGATGCCACAAGCTTTTTATCCTTAATTATATCTATTCCCAGAAGGGTATTGGGTAATCCAAGACCTTCCATTATTGGTCTTATGGTTGTTCCAGAACCTACGATATAGTATATTCCATCTCTCATTTCTTCAATGACCTTTTCAGCTATACCTTCAATGGCTTCCCTTTCATCAGCAAAACCACTGGACTTTTGGCTTTGGGTTAAATTTGGCATGTGGGGAATCTTCATATAACCATACAGTTTGGCTGTTACGATACCATCCCTAAATCTTTCTTCATCAATATCCATGACCTCAGCATCCTTAACCCCTATTTCTGGATCTGAAAGATAGTGAAGGGCTATCTCTCCTGCGTTTCTAGGGTGTGATGCAAAAACACCAGAGTGTATTTTTACCCCTGCTGGAATTCCAATAACGGGAATGTTATCCTCAATGGCATTGAATATATTTCTTGCAGTTCCATCTCCACCTGCAAAAATAATAAGGTCAACACCTAAGCCTTTCATTTCCTTTGCTGCCCTTTCAGTATCCTCAGGTGAGGTTTCCTCTCCAATTTCTCCAATTACATTGGGTTCCCAACCCAGCTCCTTAAGCTCTCTTTCACCCATTTCTCCTGGGTATGAATATATTTCTAGATTTTCTATGGGTTTAAGAGCTTCCAATGCCTTCATGGCTTTCTTAGGTGATTCAGGAATAGCACCCATGCTCCTTGCTTTTTTTAGTACCTCTACCCCATCTGTACCCTTTAGTCCAACTCTTCCACCCATACCTGCAATTGGGTTAATGATAACTCCCAGCTTCATTAAATCGACCTCCTAGTTAGATATATCCTTCATGCTAAGGGAGATTCTTCCCTTATCCTTATCCACATCAATAATTCTAACCTTAATTACATCCCCCACCTTAACAACTTCCTTAGGATGTTTTATAAACTTGTTGGACATTTGAGAAATATGCACAAGTCCATCCTGCTTAACCCCAATGTCAACAAAGGCTCCAAAATCCACAACGTTTCTAACAGTTCCATTTAATACCATATCCTTATTTAAATCCTCAAGTTTTAAAATGTCAGATCTTAGTATTGGTTTTGGCATTTCATCCCTTGGGTCTCTACCTGGTTTTTCCAATTCCAGCATTATATCCTTTAGTGTAGGAACTCCCACTTCCAGTTCCTTGGCTAAACTCTCAATTTCCTTTGATTTATAATCACTATTCATCAATACTTTTGCAATATGATATGACTCAGGGTGTACGCCAGTATTATCAAGGGGATTTGTACCTTCAGATATCCTTAAGAATCCAGCACACATCTTAAATGTCTTCTCACCTAAACCCTTAACTTTTGATAGATCTTCCCTGCTTCTGAATTTACCCATTTCCTCCCTGTAACTAACAATACTATTGGCAACTTTAGGGTTTACTCCTGATACGTATTTAAGAAGGGATGGGCTGGCAGTATTTAAGTCAACTCCAACTCTGTTAACTGCATCTTCAACTACTGCAGTTAAAGATTCATCCAATTTCCCCTGGTTTAAGTCGTGCTGATACTGTCCAACACCTATATGTTTTGGATCGATTTTTACCAATTCAGCCAGTGGGTCCTGTAGTCTCCTTCCTATGGAAGCTGCCCCTCTAACAGTTACATCATGATTTGGGAAATCCTTTAATCCAACCTCCGATGCAGAATAAATTGATGCCCCAGCTTCATTCACAATTGCATATGCTAGATTTCCTCTTATCTCAGAGATTAATTCAGCAACTACTGCCTCTGTCTCCCTTGAACCTGTTCCATTACCAATGGCTATTAACTCAACCTTATATTTATCAATTAGCTTCTTAAGAACTCCCTTTGATTCTTCCACCTTGTTCTGTGGCTCAGTGGGATATATGGTAGTGTTATCCAATAACTTACCCGTATCATCTATGACAGCTACCTTACATCCAGTTCTATATCCTGGGTCTATGGCAAGTACGTTCTTACCCTTTATAGGCGGTTGCATAAGTAATGGCTCAAGATTAAGAGAGAATACTTTTATTGCCTCCTCCTCTGCCCTTTCAGTAAGATCATTTCTTATTTCCCTCTCAATAGATGGATACAGTAGCCTTTTAAACCCATCCTCACATGATAGTAGAACATAATTTGTTGTGAAGCTATTTTTATTATTCGTTGATCTCTGCTTGATAATATCCACTGCCACATCATCTTCCACAATTATACTAACCTTGAGTACTTTTTCCTTCTCTCCCCGATTCATGGCTAGAACTCTGTGGTTTGGAATCTTTGAAACTGGTTCTCTATAATCATAATACATCTCATATACTGAGTCTTGGTCCTTCTTCGTTGCAATGGTTTGAATTTTACCATTCTTTTTTATATGGTTTTTAACCAATCTTCTAATATCTGGATCATCTGCAATATCTTCAGCAATTATGTCCATTGCTCCATTAATGGCATCTTCAATAGAGTTTACTTCTCTTTCTTCACTTAAGAAGGTCTTTGCATATTCAATGAACTCATCCTTACCCATTTCTTGGGCAAATATGGCCTTTGCAAGGTCTTCTAGCCCTTTTTCCTTAGCCATGGTTGCTCTAGTCCTTCTCTTAGGTCTAAATGGTCTATAAAGGTCATCCACCCTTTGGAGGCTTTCTGATTTTAGTATTTCCTCCTTTAATTCAAGGGTAAGTTTCCCCTGTTCATCTATGAGTCTTATAACCTCTTCCTTCTTATTTTTAAGGTTTCTAAGATAGGTTAGTCTATTAAACAGATCCCTCAATTCCACATCTGTCATAGATCCAGTCTGCTCTTTTCTATACCTTGCAATAAATGGAATAGTATTTCCTTCATCAATTAGCTCGATTACATTTTTTACATATCCTTTGTTTAGTTTTAACTCACTGGAAAGTACACCAATAATATCCATTGATTCCATCACTCCTTAGTCTCTAGCACAAAAGCCCTTCTATTGAAGAGCTTTGTACTTTAAATATTCATTTATAAAATAGTCAATATCTCCATCCATAACTCTATAAACATCTCCTACCTCAGCATTAGTTCTGTGGTCCTTAACCATACTATATGGGTGGAACACATAACTTCTTATTTGGGATCCCCATGCTATTTGAGTATAGGAACCTTGTAGATCCTCAATTTTTTCCTTGTTTTCCTCTTCCTTGATCCCTATTAGTTTTGCCTTTAGCATATTCAATGCTGTTGCCTTATTTGAGTGCTGTGATCTTTCTGATTGACATTGAACCACTATACCCGTTGGAATATGGGTGATCCTTATGGCAGAGTCCGTTGTGTTTACATGCTGTCCACCAGCACCTGATGCTCTGTATGTGTCAATTTTAAGATCCTTTTCATTAAGATCAATTTCCACATCCTCATTTATCTCAGGATAAACATCTATACTGGCAAAAGAAGTATGTCTCTTCCCAGAAGAGTCAAATGGTGAAATTCTAACCAATCGATGAACTCCCTTTTCACTCTTAAGATATCCATAGGCGTTGTAACCTTCAACTAACAATGTCACAGATTTAATTCCACCTTCTGTATCAGACAAAAGGTCCAAAGTCTCAACTTTGTATTCCTTTGCATCAGCCCATCTTCTATACATCCTTAAAAGCATCTCAGCCCAATCCTGAGCTTCCAACCCTCCTGCTCCTGAGTGAATTGATAATATGGCATTGTTCTGATCAAACTCCCCACTTAGTAGAGTCTTAATCTTGAATTCATTTGCTGACTTTTCTAGATTATTAAGACCTTTTTCAATTTCCTTGTAGTCTGCAAAACTCTCATCTTCAAGCATAAGTTCTATAAGAACTTCCATATCTGCTATGTCAGCCACAAGCTCTTCATATTGGTCAATTTCAGTTGTAATGGCTTTAATTTCCTGCATTATGCCCTGGGCTTTTTTTACATCATTCCAGAAGTTTTCCTTATGAGAAAGTCCTTGCAACTCTTCAACCTTATTTTTCAGATTATCCAGGTCAAAGAGAAACACCCAATTCAACTACCATTTCCTTTATCTCAAGGAGACGTTCTCTATCTAAATATATACTTTCCATAAAATCAACTCCCATCCTTTAATCCTGGTTTCTAGTCGGATCTCCATGACACTTTTTGTACTTCTTTCCACTACCGCAAGGGCATGGGTCATTTCTTCCTACCTTCTTTTCAGTATTTACAACCGGTTTCTTTTCAACTTTTCCACCAGCATTAGTCATTATTGGATTTGCCACTCTTTTTCTTTCCATTCCTTTATTCTCAACAACATGGAATAAGAATCCAACTGTTTCTTCCCATATTCCTCTTGTCATCTCTTCAAACATATCAAATCCTTCAATCTGATATGCTCTAACTGGATCCTCCTGGCCATATGCTCTTAGACCAATCCCCTGTCTTAGTTGATCCATGGCATCAATGTGATCCATCCATTTTCTATCAACAACCTGTAAAAGAACAATTCTTTCTATCTCTCTAAATCTTTCAGAACTGAATTCTTTCTCCTTACTATCATATCTTTGGAATGCCTTCTCAGTAATATAATCTATTAAGCCTTCCTTTGTAAGGTTTTCAATATCTATGCCAGCAAATATTCCCTTGCTAAATCCAAACTGCTTCATCAAGTAGGCTTCAAGCCCTTCGAAATCCCATTCTTCGGGGTACTTAGCCTGTCTAGTGTAGATTTCAACATTTTCAGAAATTAGATTTGATACCATTTCCTGAATGTGATCCTTTAAGTCTTCACCTTCTAGAACCTTTCTTCTTTCACCATACATTATTTCCCTTTGCTTATTCATAACATCATCGTATTTTAGTACGTGTTTTCTTATGGCAAAGTTGTTGCCCTCAACTTTTCTTTGGGCTCCTTCAATGGTCTTTGTCAATAATGCATGCTCCAGTGGTTCATCATCTGGCATATTCATGCTGTCAATAATTCCTCTGATTCTTTCACCAGCAAATAGTCTCATAAGGTCATCCTCTAGGGAAATATAGAATCTGGAGCTACCAGGGTCTCCCTGACGGCCTGAACGACCTCTTAACTGATTATCTATACGCCTTGACTCATGCCTCTCTGTACCGATGATATGAAGCCCACCTGCACTAACAACTCTTTCATGCTCTTGTCTTGTTTCACCTTCGAATTTCTCCACAAGTTGGTGGTATACTCTTCTTGCTTCTAGGATTTCTGCATCATCAGTATCAAAGAAACCATCAACCACAGCGATTATATCTTCAGCATATCCTCTTTTTTTCATTTCGTCCTTTGCCATGTACTCAGTATTACCTCCAAGGACAATATCAGTACCACGACCAGCCATATTTGTTGCTATAGTAACAGAACCATATCTACCTGCCTGTGCTACAATTTCAGCTTCTCTTTCATGCTGCTTGGCATTTAGGACTTCATGCTTAATGCCTTCTTTCTTTAACATTTTAGATAACAGTTCTGATCTTTCTATTGTAATTGTACCAACTAGAATTGGCTGACCTAGTTGATGCTTTTCCTTTATTTCATTTACTACTGCCTTAAATTTTCCTTCCTCTGTCTTGTAAACATTATCGGGAAGATCAATTCTTATAACTGGCTTGTTTGTAGGTATTTCCACAACATCCATGTTATAGATTTCTCTAAACTCTGATTCTTCAGTTTTTGCAGTACCTGTCATACCTGATAACTTATCATACATCCTAAAGTAATTCTGGAATGTTATTGTTGCCAGTGTCTTTGATTCGCTTCTTACATCCAATTTTTCTTTAGCTTCAATGGCTTGATGTAAACCATTGGAATATCTTCTACCTAGCATTAGTCTGCCGGTAAATTCATCAACGATAATTACCTCTCCATCTTTTACAACATAGTCTATATCTTTTTTCATTATGCTTCTTGCTTTTATTGCCTGATTAATATGATGGGCAATTTCCATATTTTCCATGTCAGCTAAATTATCTAGCCCAAAAAAGCTCTCAGCTCTTTCAGTACCTTTTTCCGTCAAGGAAATACTCTTTGCCTTTTCATCAATAAGATAATCCACTGTTTCTTCTTTGAATTCCCTATTAAATGGATCTTGCTTCTTCTCATCAGGATCTATAAATCTATATGAAAGTGTTCTTGCAAAGTTATCCGCCATTTCATATAGTTTTGTTGATTTATCACCCTTTCCAGAAATAATCAATGGGGTCCTTGCCTCATCCACTAGAATTGAGTCAACCTCATCCACTATAGCGTAGTAGAGATTTCTTTGAACCATCTCACTCTTATAAATAACCATGTTATCTCTAAGATAGTCAAAACCAAACTCATTGTTTGTTCCATAAGTTATATCTGCTTCATATTGTAATTTTCTTTCTGAGCTGGAAAGTCCATGTACAACACAACCTACCTTTAATCCAAGAAACTCATAAACCTTCCCCATCCACTGGCGGTCACGTTTTGCAAGATAATCATTTACGGTTACAACATGAACTCCAAGACCTGTTATGGCATTTAGATATGCTGGCAAGGTGGCAACAAGGGTCTTACCTTCACCTGTTTTCATCTCTGCAATTCTTCCTTGGTGAAGAATTATTCCGCCATAAACCTGAACTGGAAAGTGTTTCATTCCCAATACTCTATGGGAAGCTTCCCTAACCACTGCAAATGCCTCAGGAAGTATGTCATCTAGCTTTTCTCCACTTGAAAATCTATCCTTGAATTCTTGTGTCTTTCTTCTTAACTCTTCATCATTTAATTTTGATATGCTTTCCTCAAGGGAAAGAACTTTATTTACTGTTGAATCTAATTTCTTTAACTCTCTATCACTATACGAGCCAAAGACCTTATCAAACAATCCCATGTGAATCATCCTTTCAAATTAACATCATTTTATTATACCATTTATCTCTACCATTGCCAAATACCACGGCATAAAAAATACCCTCCAAGTAAGCAAATAAACTTTGTTGTTAAAACTGTCTACTTGGAGAGTATAATAATATTAAATATACTCAATATTAATTATTTTACCTCTATGATTTTTAGATCACTTCCAACTTTAACATCTATTATTCTTACATCAACTGCAGTGGATACATCTTCCCAGCTTCTGTAGTAATAGAATGAAATATTCTCCATACCTGCTTTTAATGTTTGGAAGACAAATATTCTAGTTCCTCCTGATCCTACCATACCTCCTGATTGACTACTTTGAATAAAATCATCTTCAACTAGTTTTAATATGGTTCCATCACTAAACTTAAAATGCCAACTATATCCTGTGGAAGGATTTTCATATAGATTTACTGTCAACTCATTTTCAGAATAATTGTATTCATCCGGAGTTATCCCAAACATATTCATGGCTCTCATCATCATCGCAACAGCCTCTCCCCTTGTCAATCTATTATGGGGCATGAAATTTCCATTATTTCCCTTTAATATTCCCAGAACCCTTAATCTGTAGATAAATCCCAGCTCTTCTTCTGATAATAAGTCATCATCAAGAAAAACAGTAATTTCATCAGTTAATTCTTCACTTTGGATTCCTAGAGTTCTGGCTAGCATCAATGCAAATTCCAATCTGGTTAATGGTTCACTTCCATATGTTTGATTCCTAAAAGCTATGCTAAGTGGTATTTTTTCACTTATTTGGATCCTAGCCCAATTTGGTATCAAACTATAATCCAACTTTGCATCTTCATCCACAATACCATTCCATTCAGTCATGCAATTTACAAGCCTTGCTAATAATAGGACGCCTTCTGTTCCTGAAATATTGTTGTTTGGTCTAAAGGTTCCATCTGGATATCCATTGATTAATCCCCAATCAAATCCATTTAAAACCTCTTCCTTGCTCCAATGATCCTCCAGGTCAGCAAATCTGTTTTCCATTCTTTCTCTGACCCTTTCCATCATCTGTAAGTATGCTTCTCCATCAATATGAAGTCTTTTGTTTAGCTCTGATCTTGCTTGCAGCTGATCTGCATCTTTTATATTGCTTTGAATTCTATCTCTATCATGGATTGCTGTTTCGCTCCCGTAAGAATATGAAATACCTAATGACAGAATCATGGCAATAACAATAACAACAACAATAATTTTTTTCACCCTTATCACCCCCATCTAAAACAAAAAACCGACTGAATAGTCGGTTACGCTACTGGCTCATCTAGGGATAAGGCGTCCAATATACCCTGAATTCTCAGCCTCTACTTACACATTATATATACCCATTTAACGCTGATACTTCAATACATAAACATTACAAATTCATATCAATTTTAACAACTTAAAAACTTAAAAAAGACAGGGATTCTATCCCTGTCCATGTATTTATCTTTAGAAGACCTCTGGTTCTATTAAGCCATAATTCCCGTCTTTTCTCTTGTATACCACTGATACATCTTCAGTTTCTGCATCCATGAATACAAAGAAATTATGTCTTAGTAATTCCATTTGTAGAATTGCTTCATCCGCTGACATTGGCTTAAGCCCAAATCTCTTTCTTCTTACTAGTCTTGGTTTATCATCCTCTTCCTCTTGAGTCAATGGAGGTACATTATCAAACCTAATTGTCTCGTTATTTTGGTATCTTTTCTGAAGTTTTGTCTTATGCTTTCTAATTTGTCTTTCAAGTACATCAACAGTTTTGTCAATAGAAGCATACATATCATCACTAGATTCCTCTGCCCTTAGGATTGTGCCGGGAAGGTTTATGGTAACTTCGATGATCTTTCTGTTCTTCTCTGTACTGAAAGTTACATTCCCTGAGATATCTGTCTGAAAGTACTTTTCTAGTTTACCTAGCTTCTTTTCAGTAACATCTCTTAATGCATCCGTTACCTCCATGTTCTTTCCAGTATAATTCATTTTCATAAACCCAGCTCCTTTCATATAAGTTTTACAACTTATACTATTTGCTGTTATTATACCCTTAGTTAATCATTAACTAACATAATTTTAGATATGATCAACTTTGCTAGAATCGTTGAAATAACTGGAATCCATGAACTGTGAATAACATTTAGTGAAATCTGTGGATAAGTTGATAATTTCCTGTGGATAGTGTGGGCAAACTTGTGGAAAACATAGAAAATAGGGAATCTCTTTGTGGAATAATCAGTTGATGTTTGTGGTTAAATGTTGTAGAGTATATGAAAGAATATAATATTGGAGACGAACTACAATGAAACTTAGAAAATTTAAAATTGGAATGAGAACTATAAAAACTGGTCTTGCTGTATCTATTTCCGTAATGCTGGCTGAGTTAGTGGGGCTATCCAGTCCACTATTTGTTGGAATAGGTGCTATTTCAACAATGCAAGCTAGCGTATCAGAATCCTTTGCCATGGGGAAAAATAGAATACTTGGTACTATAATGGGTGCCATTGTTGCCCTTATTATGAGCTATATATTTCCAAGCAATATTTTTTTTCTGGCCCTTGGAATAATAATAGTAATACACATTCTAAATTTATTGGGCTGGAAAAAGAGTATAAACCTTTCTGCAATTGTATTTTTAGCGGTATTTCTAAATCATGATGAAGCCATGATACCATATGCCATAAGCAGAGTTTTCGACACATTTGTGGGTATAGTTGTAGGGGTTCTTATAAATTATTTTATTGCTGCACCTAATAATGATAAGGTTTTTAATAAGTTGGCACTCCCCCTTATTGATGAATGTAAAAAATACACCTATGATATCGTCGTTGGTAAGAAGAAGGTTGATTTGAGCATCTTAAAGGAACACCTTAGTGAACTAACTAAGATTCAGGAGTTGATTGAGGATGAAACGAAGTTAAAAGTTGGTAATGTAAGAAGCCTTGCCTCCACAAGATCTTTACTTGGTATTCTCTTAGAAATAGATAATGACCTGTCATCACTGGTTATGATGAATTACATCGCCACAATAACACCAACGAATTTAAGTAATCTGGAATCATTATACAATATTAATACCTTCTGGGAAGAAAGATCGGTTCTAAGTCAGGAGGATATAATTTTTAACTATCACCTTCAAAGACTTATTAAAAACCTGAATCAATGTGAAACAGTTATGGCTAGCCTATTAGGCTAGCCACTTTTTCATACTGTTTATAACTTATTAATACTGTGAATCATCTATTTTATCCAGAAATTCCTTTATTGGTCCAACAACTCTTTTAATTGTTCCATCCTCAAAAGGATTATCAAGTTCTGCCAATTGAACTAGTTTTGTAAATGGTAGACTTCCCCCTGCTTTACAAAGTCTTAGATAAGCCTCCCATGCTTCTTTTGAATCTTCCCTATTCTTTATCCAAAACTGGAATGCACAAACCTGAGCTAGGGTGTAATCAATATAGTAGAATGGATTAGAGAAAATATGACCTTGTCTAAACCAATAGCCTCCTCTGTTTAACAGATCGTTATCTTCATAATCCTTACTTGGTAGATACTTTCTTTCTATTCTTCTCCAGGTTTCCTTTCTCTCATCAGGTGTCATATCTGGATTTTGGAAAATCTCATGCTGGAATTCATCCACTGTTACTCCATAGGGGATGAAGCTTATGGCTCCAGACAGATGGGAGAATCTATATTTCTCAACTTCATCCTGGAAGAAAGTCTCCATCCATGGCCAGGTTAGAAACTCCATACTCATAGAGTGAATTTCACATGCCTCCAATGTGGGAAACTTATATTCAGGAAGTGGGAAATCCATTGACATAAATGTCTGAAATGCATGCCCAGCTTCATGGGTTAGTACATCTATATCCCCGCTAGTTCCATTGAAGTTGGAAAATATGAAAGGTGCTTTGTAATCTGCTATTACTGTACAATATCCCCCTCCTCTTTTCCCCTTTTTTGCTTCAAGATCAAGTAACTCATTGTCTATCATGAAGTTGATGAACTTACCGGTCTCATGGGATAGCTGTTCATACATGGTCTTTCCGTTTTCCATAATCCACTTTGAATCACCCTTGGGTGTGGCATTTCCAGTTAAATACTCCAGTGGTTCATCGTAGTAATACATCTTTGAAAGTCCAAGTCTTTTTCTTTGTCTATCTTTTAACTCCTCAACAACTGGAACTAAGTCCCTATAAACTTGGTCTCGATATCCCTTAACCATACTGGCATCATAATCAGTTCTTGATAGCCTCTTATACCCCATGGGAATATAATTATCATATCCTAGTTTCTTTGCCATGGAATGTCTAGTCTTTACCAATTGATCATATATTCTATCGAATTCTTTTTCATTGGCAGTAAAAAAGTCCATATATGCCTTTGTGGCTGCTTTTCTAACATCCCTATCCCTAGATTCCATAAAGGGTCTCATTTGGCTAAGATTTCTTTCTTCACCTTGGAATTGAATTTTTGCAGATGCAATCAACTTATCGTATTCTGTAGAAAGCTTGTTCTCCTTTACAAGCTCTTCCATTATTTCTTCACTGAAAGTTTCTATTTGAACCTGAGCCAGATTAAATAGTTGTTCTCCCCATGTGTTTTCAAGTTCTTTTCTAAAAGGTGTTTTGATAAGTTCCTTGTAGAATTTGGTTACCATATTCATGTATCTTGGTGAATTTTCATCCATGAAATTCTGTTCTTCCATGTAAAATTCATCTAGAGTGTTAATGGAATGTCTGATGCTTACCAGTGTGTGCATTGTTTCCAAATTGTTTCTAAGATTAGTTATCTTTTCGATTATATCATTTTGCTCATGGGCAGATTTTGCTTCTTTAAACTGTAACAGTAACACTTCAAAATCCTTTTCCATCTGCTCAATATCAGGCCTTTTATACTCGTAATCCTTAAACTTCATTGTCTCAAACCTCCCTCTTTTGTATATTTTTAATATACCATAACTGCACAACCATTAGTATAATATTTGAGTTTGTATTATATTGGAAATTGTTAATACTAATAACATAGGGTATAATGTATTTGTAATAATCACAGGAGGTATTAATGACTAATTTTGATTTTAATGCAATAAAACGACTGGATAATTCAGTCACAAAAAAACTTATACAGTATATTAATAGCGATAGAAATTTGGATGAAATCTTCATAAACCTTAGAAGTAAATATCCTTTAATAGAGAACAGCAATTTTAGACTGCCCTATATTATGTGGCTATGTTGTGACTATAAGGATAAGGATAATCTTACTTATATAGATAAGCTAATCGCCCATGACGCTACCCTTACTCCCCAGGAGATTAGTATTCTATTGGATAAAAAAGACTCTTATGTTTCAATATTTAGGGTTAAATCCACTAAGGGTTTAAAGACAAATGTGTTTGATCACATCCTAAAGAAGGGTTACCAACTAGATGAGTATTTCCAACAAGGTGTAGTCACTAAGGGAGACTTCATAATTGGAAGGGTAGGCAATGTCCTTGGTTCGAGAATGTTCTTAGGCGAGATAAATTTTGTTAACAAATCTACTCTTAATATAATCCTAAGACTTATACTAAAAGACTATAATACCAAAAACCAAAATCACACTGAAAGTGGACTATATCAATATCTAAAGAATGAGAATCTCTCAGTTTACAGCTATTATCTTAAAGCAAGCCTGGATCTACTTGAAGGCTCAGATGAGTACCTTCCACCAATCTATTCAGAGCTGGAGACTTTTCAGGAATATCTAAATACAAAAAGAGACTCTGATGTGGTGCATAACTATGTAAAAGCTCTATGGGAATTAAATAACTTCTATCTTCATAATAAGAATATCGATTTTATGAAGATAAACGAAATGGATATTGTGGACTTTTTTGATTATGCTATTCTATTTAGATTTATATCCAATAAGGATGAATTCAGAGTATTCTACAATGCTCTTAAAGAGTATCTATTATTTAAGTACAGGAAAAATCCATCCATTTACTCCAATCAGATCAATACCATAAAAACCATTGGAGAAAACAGCTTCAAGTATATTGATGGTTTTAAGGATTCCAATATTGTTTCTCAGTTAGACTTCACCCTATCAAGGCAAATCCTAGAATCCTTTAATGATGAAGCAATGAATTATATTGATGATTTCACCAATATGGCCTACCATTTAATTGATTTTGAAGGACTTATCCTCACTCCTGCTAAGGCGTTTATTAAAGTATCTGATATGGAATTGTTAAGATCATCATTTAATGGAGACTACAAATTGCTTTTTTCTGTACCCAACAAAATGAAGGTTCCGATTATTGAACTATTCTATCAATTAGGATTAAGTATGGGTATTTTTGAAATCAAAAATGGTAGATTAATCCTTTCAGAAGCATCAGATGATTACTTTTTAATTAGTGATAGTAATAAGATTTGGAACCATATAAGAACTTTATTTGAAAGTGAAACTATCAATATGACAATGAGTTTTGATATTGTAAGGGCTGAGAAATTTAAGCTAACAATATTTGAGATACTAAGTAGCTGCCCATTATCTTTATTGAATGAATTTGATAAGTTCAATAAGTATAAGTTTAAGTTGGAAGAAGTTATGCTATATATAAGGTATCTATCATTTATGGGTATAATCTCACAGGATTCATACTACGGAAAAGTAAGTTTGACCCAATTGGGTTCAGTCTTATTACCAAGTCTAATGTCTTTGAATGAATCAAATGAATCCCAAATAATTAAGCTCATATGAAAAATTATTTTAGGAGGAGACAGTATGGAAAATCTAAATCTTAAGGATTTCTTAAATTTTAAGTTTTTATCAAATATCAATTTATCACCAGATGGTTTGAATCTAGGTTTTGTGGTGAGTACTCCAGATGAGGATGATAATGATTACAAATCTAATATTCATATTTATTCTGAGGATAGGGGTATAATCCAGTTAACTTCCATGGAGGATAGTAAGAGTTTTATCTGGTTGAATTCAAGTACCATTCTATTCCCCGCCATAAGAAAAAAGGATGATATTAAGAAGAAGGATGATAAAAAACCCCTTACTGTTTACAATAAGATAAATATATATGGTGGTGAGGCCACAAAGGCTTTTGAAATCCCCCTATATGCTTCAAGACTAGAGGTTCTTGATGATGATAATTATCTTGTATTGGCTTCTTTTAACAAAAAATATGAAAATTTTCATCTTTTAAGTGAATCAGAGCAAAGAGATAGATTGGATGAAATTAAAGAAGAAGATGATTATGAAGTTCTGGATGAAATACCCTTCTGGTCCAACGGGGAAGGATTTACAAATAAAATTAGATCAAGGCTATATCATGTAAATATTAAGGACAATGCTATTACACCAATAACAGATGAGTTCACAAATGTTGAACATCTAGCCCTTAACGGTGCAAAGGACAAGGCCTTATTGATAACTTCTTCCTTCACTGACAAATTGAACCTATACTCTGGTCTTTACCAGCTGGATATAAATACACTAAAGTGCGAAAAAATTTCCCCTATCCTTGAGTTTAATTACTCCTATGCTAACTACCTTGAGGATATGATAATTTTTATGGGGACAGATATGAAGCACTATGGAATAAATGAGAATCCAAAAATATATATTACTGAGGATGAAGGTATTACCTATGTTAAGATTAATGATTTTGATAGAAGTACCTGGAATTCTGTGGGTTCTGACTGCAGATATGGAGGAAACAGAGCCTTTAAAGTTGATGGAAAGTACCTGTATTTTATCTCCACCAACAATAGTAGTTCCAATATTCAGAGGATTTCAATAGATGGTAGGATTGAGCATGTAACAGATGAAATTGGATCTGTTGATGGATTTGATATTATAGATGGTAAATTGTACATGGTTGCCATGAGAGATTTGAAATTACAAGAAGTTTATTCGGTTGAAGATAAGAAGGAAGTTCAGATTTCATTCATAAATTCATGGCTAAATAACAGTAGAAACCTTTCTATTCCTGAAGAAGTGAGATTTAAAAATGACAACAATTCCCTAAATGGTTGGGTTATGAAGCCAATTGGGTATGTAAAAGGTAACAAATACCCTGGTATTCTTAATATTCACGGTGGTCCAAAGACTGTATATGGGTCAATTTATTATCATGAAATGCAGGTTTGGGCAAATAAGGGATACTTTGTATTCTTCATGAATCCAAGGGGAAGCGATGGTCAGGGTAATGAATTCGCAGATATTAGAGGAAAATACGGAACAATTGACTATGATGATCTTATGCTGTTTACAGATAAAGTCCTAGAATCCTATCCTTGTATCGATAAGTCAAGAATAGGTGTAACTGGAGGATCCTATGGTGGGTTTATGACAAACTGGATTATTGGGCATACAAACAGATTCAAGGCTGCAGCATCTCAAAGAAGTATTTCCAACTGGATCTCTTTCTTTGGGAACTCGGATATTGGTTATTATTTTTCTAAGGATCAGGTAGGTGCAACTCCTTGGTCTGATGTTGATAAGATGTGGTTCCATTCTCCTCTTAAATATGCTGATAAAGTTGAAACTCCTACACTTTTCATTCACTCGGATGAGGATTATAGGTGTTGGATCCCCGAAGGATTGCAGATGTATGTAGCTCTAAAATACCATGGAGTCCCATCAAAGCTAGTGGTGTTTAAGGGAGAAAATCATGAGTTATCAAGATCAGGCAAACCAAAACACAGAGTTCGAAGATTAGAGGAAATAACCAATTGGTTTGAAAAATACTTGAAGTAGTCTCTAAAGGTGGTGGGATTATGGGTAATTTCATTAACAGGTTGAAAAGAAAAAATTCAATAAAATTTATAGATCAATTGGCTTATAGGTTCTCAAAAAACTATGTTGTAGGTTCAGGAGCACAATTGACATATTTTCTCATACTTTCCATATTCCCATTCATAATAGTTTTACTTAATATTCTTAGCTATACACCTCTTGCAAGGGAGGATGTTATTGCAAATATGATTCAGTACCTTCCATATGATATCCAGCTGATTATTGAGGGTTTTGTAAATGATGTTGTTACATCATCATCTCAAGGATTATTATCCATTGCTGCAATCGGTGGTATCTGGACTGCATCTTCTGGAGTTAAGGCAATAATCAGGGCAATAAATTCTGCTTATGATTATACTGAAAACAGATCCTTTATTAAAATGAAGACTATCTCCATAGTATTTACAATTGCTTTGCTATTTCTAGTACTAATAGTATTTCTGACTTTGATTGCAGGTCAGATTGTTGGATATATGCTTTTTGACATTTTTGGATTAGGCGACTTTTTCTCAATACTTTGGAGTAACTTAAGATTCATAATTCCAATGTTGTTTATGATCATTTTCTTTGCCCTATTGTATAAATATAGTCCAAATGTAATGAAGAATGAAAAGATTAAATTTATTTCAACTTTACCAGGGGCTATTTTCACTACCCTCGGTTGGGTAGTAACTTCATTATTATTCTCCTACTATGTCAGTAACTTTGGAAGCTACGCCATAACCTATGGCAGCTTGGGTGGAGTGATTGTGCTATTGGTTTGGCTATTCATAAGTAGCATAATTATAGTTTTAGGAGGAGAGATAAATGCTACTTTGGAGGATTTGAGAAAGCATGGATATAAAATAAACGAACAAAAAAGTGTTATAAATTCAATAAATAATAAGAAAAAACAATGAGGATTAATTTTCTCATTGTTTTATTTTCCCACTATGATTTGTTGAAGTTAAAGTTAGACCAGTTACACTTTTTGCTCCAGCCTCAATAATCACTTTACTTACTTCAAGAATTGTAGTCCCTGTGGTTATTATATCATCTATTAATAGAATATTTTTATCCCTTAGTTCTTCTTTTCTCTTAACTTTAAATACCTCTTTTAAATTCCCAAGTCGGTCATAATATTGAAGTTTGCTTTGAGGTTTTTTGTTCTTTGTCTTTATAACGATATCTTTTCCAACATATATCCCCAGTTTATTTCCTATCTCTCTAGCTAATAAATAGGACTGATTATAGCCTCTTTCTGATTCCCTTAGCCTATGAAGTGGCACTGATATGATCATATCTATATTATTGATTTCTCTTTTTTTAATGGTCTCTAACATAATTTCTGATAGGGGTTTGCAAAGATAATTTCCATCCTCAAACTTGAACTTATGGAGAAGATCCTTAGTTATGGAAGTATATAATAGGGATGAGTAAACCCCATTAAGTCGGTCTGATGGGATATCTCTATAATCATGAATAAACTCCAACCTTTGATAACACTCAGAGCAAAGGTAATTATTAATGTTATTGGATAACTCATAACAAAAAAAACATTTTCTATCAGTTGGGTATATTAGTTTTTTTATCAAGATTTACCTCCTAAGAGTGTTTAATAAGATGGAAATATTCTCTTATCTTTGGTGCTAATGTCGAGTATCTATTTGCAATAAGATTGTTCTTTATCATTTGGTACATATACTTCCTATCTCCCACCAGTACTACCAAAGATTTAGCTCTTGTAATCGCAGTGTAAAGAAGATTTCTTGTTAGAAGCATGGGTGGCCCTCCAAATAAAGGCAAGACAACACAAGGAAACTCGCTTCCCTGGGACTTATGAATAGTGGTAGCATAGGATAATCTTAGTTCATCAACTTGCCTTAAGTCATATTCCACTTCCTTATTATCTTCAAACAAAACAGTGATAATGCCCTCTTCCTGGTCTATGTCCTTGATATATCCTATATCACCATTGAAAATTCCTTCTCCTTCTTCAATCACCCTGCCATAATCCTTAACCATCCATCTGGCTTGATAGTTATTCTTTATCTGCATCACTTTATCTCCCACTCGGTAAATGTCTTCTCCAATTGTTTTTTCTTCCTTGTTCTTATCCTTTGGGTTAAGGGACCTTTGGAGTTCCTTATTTAAAGCAAGAACACCAACTTCTCCCTTTCTCATAGGGGATAACACCTGTATATCCTTAATCCCATCGAGACCATAGAACTCAGGCAATCTAGTGGTTACAAGCTCTAGGATAGTATCCTTAATGTCCAGAGAGTTATCCCTTTGAATATGGAAGAAATCCCTACCCTTTTCATTTAGTAAAGGATACTCCCCCTTGTTTATCAAATGGGCATTAACTATTATCATACTCTCTTCTCCTTGTCTGAAAATCTCATCAAGGTAAACAACATTTATAATTTTTGAATCAATTATATCCCTAAGTACATTTCCTGCTCCTACTGATGGTAATTGATCCACATCACCTACTAGTATAAGTCTTGTTCCAGGCCCTATGGCTTTTATGAGATGGTTCATTAACAGTATGTCCATCATGGAAACCTCATCCACTATCACGATATCCCCTTCTATAGGATTCTCCTCTCCTTTGCTAAATTCCAGGTCATCATCAAGAAATGAGATTTCAAGTAATCTGTGGATTGTTTTCGCAACTTTACCCGTTGTTTCAGTTATCCTCTTAGCTGCTCTACCAGTTGGAGCTGCCAGTACTACTTCCAATCCATCTCTTTCAGCCAATTGAATTATGGCATTGATTATTGTTGTCTTACCAGTTCCTGGTCCTCCCGTTATGACAGTTACACCACTTTCCAGTGAACTTTTTATAGCTGTTTTTTGCTTTTGTCCAAATGAAATCCCTTGAACTGACTGAATCTTTTCAATCCCCTTGTCTATATCCAAGGTTATTTCATCCCTTTGACCTAAGCTTAGCTCCACTAAAGCTTTGGCAACATTGTTCTCAGCAGTATGGTATGGCATGTAATATATTATCTCTCCTGATTCTCTTTTTTGAATGTGAAAGTTCTTTCTAAGAAGCAGACTTTTTAATCCATCCTCAATTCCATCTTCTCCAGATTGTAATAGATTTTGAGTCTTCTTAAATAGTTCCTCCTTGGGTAAATAGCAGTGTCCCTCAGCTGCTGCACTCATCATGACATACTTTAGTCCTGCCTCTATTCTAAAGGGAGAGTCCTTTTTTAGACCCACTTTTGAAGCTATGTCATCTGCAGTTCTAAAACCCATTCCATAAATATCTTCAGATAACCTATATGGATTTTCCCTTATTACATTCATGGTATCATTACCATATACCTTATATATCTTCATCCCCTGATTTATACTTATGCCATATTCAGAAAGGGCAACCATTATGTCTCGCATCTCTCTTTGTTCATCATAGGATTCCATTATTCTCTTAAGCTTTTTTTCACCAATTCCCTCTATTTCCAATAATTTATCCGGTTGGTATTGTATAATCTCCAAGGAAAATTCCCCAAATCTATCTACGATTTTCTTAGCTGTCTTAGGTCCGATATGTGGTATTAATCCTGAACTCAAATAGTTCTCAATTCCCTTTGTGGTATTAGGTGTAATTGTCTTAACTGAAGAAAATTGAAACTGCTCTCCAAATTTATTGTGATATATCCACTCGCCAACCATCTGCACAGGTTCATCCTTGTATATGAAAGGAGCAGTACCAACAAAGGTTATACTGCCCTCAGAAGTATATAACTTGCCAACAGTATAACCATTAGATTCATTTCTAAATATTATATCTTCCACTATCCCTTGAATTTCCAACGTTACCACCTCTAAATGTATTATAACATAGAAAAACCTGACAAAGATACAAAAGTATCCTCATCAGGTTAATATTACTGTATTTCAGCTTTCAAAGCTTCAGCTTTGTCTGTTCTTTCCCAGGCTAAATCCACATCTGTTCTTCCCATATGACCATAAGCTGCAATCTGTCTGTAAATAGGCTTCTTCAAATCTAGATTCTTTATTATTGCCGCTGGTCTTAAGTCAAAATGCTTATTAACTAATTTTGTAATCTCTTCATCAGATATCTTTCCGGTTCCAAAGGTATCTACATAAATTGATAATGGATGTGCAACTCCAATGGCATAAGCTAAGCCAACTTCACACCTCTCAGCAAGTCCAGCTGCCACAATATTCTTAGCTACATATCTAGCTGCATATGCTCCTGATCTATCTACCTTTGTGGGATCCTTTCCCGAGAAAGCTCCACCACCATGTCTTGCATATCCACCATAAGTGTCAACTATGATCTTTCTACCAGTTAAACCTGCATCACCCATTGGTCCTCCAACAACAAACCTTCCTGTTGGATTTACATAGTACTTTGTATTCTCATCTAACATTTCAGCTGGTACTATTTCATGGACAACATATTTCAATATATCTTCCCTGATCTGCTCTAATTCAGCATCTGGACTATGTTGTGTTGATACTACGATATTCTCTATTCTAACAGGCTTTTCATCGTGATACTCAACTGTTACCTGTGTCTTACCATCTGGTCTTAAATAGTTAAGAGTTCCATTCTTTCTAACCTCAGCAAGTCTCCTTGATAACTTATGGGCTAAGGAAATTGGCAATGGCATCAGTTCTTCTGTTTCATTACATGCAAAACCAAACATCATTCCCTGATCTCCAGCTCCAATGGTATCAAAGTCATCTTCACTGTGTTCCTTCTTTTCTAAAGCTTCATCAACTCCCATTGCAATATCTGGGGATTGTTCATTTATTGAAGTTAATACTGCGCAAGTATCTGAGTCAAAACCATACTTAGCACGTACATAACCTATCTCCTCAACTGTCTTTCTTGCTATTTTGGGGATATCAACATAGCAACTTGTTGTTATTTCACCTGAAACAAGAATTAAACCTGTTGTCACCATTGTCTCACATGCTACTCTAGCATCTGGATCCTTCTCCAAAATTGCATCCAAGATTGAATCAGATATTTGATCACAAATCTTATCAGGATGCCCTTCAGTTACAGACTCTGAAGTAAATAACCACTTTTTCATCATATTCCTCCTCATAAAAAATAAAAAACCTTGTCTTCTAGACAAGGTGAGTTTGCACTACACCTCATCTTCCAGGAGAATTCTCCTGTAGGAATTAGCACCTGTATAACCAGGTTGCTGGGTTTCATCGGGCCTATCCCTCCACCTCTCTTGATAAGGTAATCAAGATTAAATTTTCACTGATGAAAATACTATCATAATCATTGATGCTAGTCAATATATTTTTAAATTTAATTTTTAACTACTTTATGATTTTAAATCAAAATATTGACAAGGGAACATTCTAATGATATATTCGTTACATAATTTAATTAAGTATCTTCAGGGCAGGGTGAAATTCCCTACCGGCGGTATAGCCCGCGAACCGTAAGGTTGATTCGGTTGAATTCCGAAGCCGACAGTAAAGTCTGGATGAAAGAAGATTTGTTTTTTTGTGTGTATTTTTGCCCTGATATTTTTTCAGGGCTTTTTATTTTGTATAAAGGAGAAAATATGGATAAATATTACATGAGTTATGCATTGGAATTAGCAAAAAAAGGTGCTGGTTATACAAATCCAAATCCACTTGTTGGGGCTGTAATAGTTAAAGATGGCGAAATAATTGGAGAAGGTTATCATCAATATATTGGAGGTCCCCATGCTGAAGTAAATGCCTTTAGTAATACACTTAAGGATCCAAAGGGTGCCACAATGTATGTTACCCTTGAACCTTGCTCCCATTATGGAAAGACTCCTCCTTGTGCCAATAAAATTATTGAAAGTGGCATTAGTAAAGTAGTAATTGGAATGATTGACCCAAATCCCCTTGTGGGGGGTCGAGGAATTCAGTTATTAAAAGATAGTGGGATTGATGTTGTAGTTGGTGTCCTTGAAGATGAGTGCAAGAAGATTAATGAGATATTCTTAAAATTCATAACCACACAATTACCCTTTGCCATCCTAAAAACAGCTATGACTTTAGATGGTAAAATAGCCACTGTAAGTGGAGACTCAAAGTGGATTAGCAATGAAAACTCCAGAACCATTGTTCATCGGCTTAGACATAGAGTGGCTGGAATAATGGTTGGTGTGGGTACTGTTATTTATGATGATCCTCTTCTTAATACTAGACTTGATGGTATGGATGGAAAGAATCCCATCAGAATAATAGTAGATACTAAGGCTAAAATACCAACTGAATCCAGGATAGTAAAAACCGCTAATGATATAAGAACAATTTTGGCAACTACCAGCGAAGCTTCCAAAGATAAGTTAGTTATTTTAGAGGAAAAAGGTGTTGAGATAATAACATGCCCAAAGAAAAATGAAAAAGTTGATCTAACTTTTCTTATGAAGCAACTTGGAAAACTAGGAATTGATAGCATATTGGTTGAAGGTGGTGCAACC
>JAUWAD010000094.1 GCA_030602225.1 Bacillota bacterium
TTAAATGAGCAAATTGCATAATTTTTAACCGTTGAAATAACTAACTTTTTTACAAGCAAAAAAAGGATTTCACCCCAAAATGTCGAATATATATAGTAAGACGAATCACTATATGTTCACATTAAGGAGGAAACCCTAATATGATTATACGACAAGATTGCTTTTTTTCCTATGATGATTTAATGAAAATCAGCCCAAAAACAAGACTTATGATGATTCTTGATCAAATCGATGTATCTCCATTAGCTCATGCTATGGAAAAATCTCCTGGAACAAGGGGACCCAAAGGTTACCCCAAAGAGAGGCTTCTCTATGCTCTCTTAGCTAAAGAGGTGGAACAGATTCCAAAGATATCAAGCCTTGTAAGAAGACTTGAGAGCGACCCAGCTTTCAGGTATGCTTGTGGATTTGGCATAATGGACAAAACTCCTTCAGAATCTGTATTTAGTAGATTTCAGGATGCACTATCCAAAGAGCCTGCTTTGATGGAGCTGTTTCAAAACTTAGTCATCTCTGCCTTTAAATCTGGAATAATTGATGGAGCTGAAGTTGCCATTGACTCCACCAAGCTAAGTTCCTACGAAGCATCAAAACCCAGGAAAGATATTGTTGATGATGGCAATCATCCTAACTGGGGAATGAAAAGAGATACCAACGGTAACAACATAAGATGGTTTGGTTGGAAGCTCCATATAATCTGTGATGCAAAGAGCGAACTACCCTTATTCATTAAAGTTACTCCAGCAAGTGTCCACGATGGATCTGTTGCTTCTGCCATGATAAGGGACTTCCTTGACTCGTATGAAGGCTTGATAAAACCTTCGCACTACCTTATGGATTCAGGCTACGACTATGATTATCTCTACAGGGACATAGTTGATGAATACCATGCAACACCAATAATTGCATACAATCCCAGAGGCAGTAAGGCTCCTCCGGAGGGGCTTAATGAAAAACTTCATCCAGTATGCTCAGCAGGTTATGAGCTAAAATACTGGGGCAAAGATGCAACTTATATGAAGTTTAGATGTCCACACATGACTGGAAATGTCAATTGCCCATTTGGAAGCAACTGGTGCTCATCATCAAACTACGGACTTACACTGAAGCTAAACTACAGGAAAGATCCAAGAATTCATGGATATCCACTTAGGAACTCCAAAACTTGGAAGAACCTTTACAACAAGCGAACATCTGTAGAAAGGTTGAATGCACGGCTTAAAGAAAATCTGAATGTAGATGGAATCAGGTCAAAAGGAATCAAGAAAGCGCTTATGCATTGTCTATTAAATTGTATTGCACTTGTAGCTGGTACCATTGCCATAAACAAGAAATCTTCAGTTATTACTAAAGCAGCATAAACATCGTAGAAACCAATAAACATCATTTCAAATTCGGGCATCTTTGATGCTTGTTTAGGTGTTTTTGTTTATTTCAAGCGAGAATGCAATTATGCAAGATTCTCAAATAAAATTATACTTCACCATTTATACAAAATCAAGAATTTTCTAATCATTCTGCCATTGTTTATTATTTGATAATCTCAAAATAAGAAGATATCAATATTTTTCATGATTAAGTGTTTTAAAAAATAAAAACAAAAAAGAACTACCGACAATGAGAATAGCTTCTCACTATTGGTAGTTCTCGAGGGGAAGGTTAATGATATTTACTGTTAAGTTATATCGTTAACATAATAACAATATATCATACCGTTGTAATTCAATCAACCATTTTTAATAAAAAATATCGAAATATTTAAATATCTAATATATTTCTTTTATAGTGAGTGTAAAGCATTCTTAGATTATCCATCTTCTTATAGATCTCCTTCTGGAGATCAGATGCCCTTTCATAATCTTCATTCTTAATGCTTTCTCTAGTAGCGGTAAACAAAGAAACTCTATTCAAACTATCCTTCATAAGTTCAACTCTCAAGTCCCTAATTGCTAGCCAATTTGATATATCCAGATCAGATGCATTGCTTGGATCATGAAGAGCTTTATATCCTCTTATTTCCTTTGCAAAATCAGGTAGTATTCTATGTTCAATTTCTGTTATCCACTTATTTATTGCTGCAGATCTGTAGCTATCCAATATTGCTTCTCTAAAGACATTTCCTTGAGTAAGAACCTTAAGTTTATCAGGATATAGATCAAATGCAGCAATATTCTCATACACTGTTTGAGGTACCTTTCCAAAGTATCTATCCCTTTGTTCATCGGTAAAATCATCAAATACATTTACCTCACTTCTATAGGCTCTTCCCTTTTCTAGATAAACCCCATCATCTTCAGGAGCTTTGGAAAGTTCATTTAACAGGGAATCCTCATCCCTATCCTCAGCAAATACATGGTCAATCCCATCTGCCATGCTCATCAACATCGTTGCTATGCACAGGAATGTATTAGTATGGGGATTTGGAGATCTTAACTCAAATCTAGTTGCCAGAGGATTATTCTCATCTCTTATTAATCCTATTAATATGGTTCTATTTCTTGAAGGAATTTCCACACTTCTTCCTAAGGATGTAACTATGCAAATCGGAGCTTCAAATCCTTTCTTAAGTCTTTTAAATGCTTCGTTTGATGATGTGATAAAAGGATTCATAACTTCATAGTTTTTTAGTATTCCCATGATTGAGCCATATCCAATAGGACTTAAGAAATGCTTCTTTGTTGGGTGAAATAGATTTACTCTCTTTCCAGAATGAAGTTCAACGGCAACACCTAAGTGGGTATGTTCTCCACTGCCAGCCACTCCTGGGATAGGTTTGGCTAAGAAGGTAACATCCATACCATTTTTCCTGAACTCTTCCTTGATGATCTTCTTTAAAAATATTTCATTATCACCAGTGTTAATGGCTGTAGAGTACTTCCAGTCTATTTCAAGCTGTTCCATTATCCCAGAGAATGATCCATCAGCGTGCATTCTAGCCTTTACTCCACCAACCTCTTTATGGCCCATCTCTGGTTCCATTCCGTACTTTTCCATATATAATAGTGTATTTTCTAGGGATGTCCTAACAGGGCCTCTTGTCTTTGCCCAATATTGTTCATTAAGCTCCTGAGAAGTGGATAATTCTTCCAGATCTCTTTCATCATTAGGAGTCCTCACCCAAAATTCCAATTCTGTAGCTGCAGTCACGTGAACCTTCTTTAAGTCCTCAACATCAAATCCATACTGTTTGGCTTTTTCTGGATAGGTTCTAAGGAGAGACTCAACTCTTTTTTCAAAGTACTCAAC
Source organism: Bacillota bacterium (assembly GCA_030602225.1). Classification (GTDB taxonomy): domain Bacteria; phylum Bacillota; class Clostridia; order Tissierellales; family Tissierellaceae; genus Gudongella. Next base: position 3,247 of record JAUWAD010000094.1, read on the forward strand.
AGAGTTCTTTAGAATATATCTTGAGTCAACAGGTAATCCTTCATGGTATAGGAAGCAAGGAATCTTAAGGCTTCCTATTGGTCTATTGGTTTCTTCATCGATATTTTCATGATTGTAATCTACAAACCAATTAGCATCCAAATCACTTTTCATGTCAATTTTTGCATTATCCAGGGTTGCTATTTTAGGAAGATATACACTTGATCCATCTGTCTGCACGGCAATTCCATTAAGAAATAAATCTAGATCCTCTAGAAATAGCTTGACTGGAATCTTCTCTTCAGTCTCATGACCGATTAAATCCACTCCTCCTAATGATACGAATTTAATCTGGGGATTAGAATTAAGTATATTAATTAAATCCTCTTTGTTGTGATTCTCTTTTGGTATTACATAACACATTTCACTTATCATACTCTCATCCCCCAATTCTAAGTTTTTTACTTCACTATTTTATTACTATACTCTACTAATGTCAAGGTTTTTTCCCCATAGAAAAAAGGGCAAACGTTGCCCTTTTTTTAAATCTCCAACTGGACTATTTGATCATTTAGTAGATCAAAATAAATCATTTTATTTCTTAAGATTTCACCTTTGTTCAATAATACCTTCAATCCTTGAGCTACTTCATATGACGCGATCAGCATGGGGGTAAATGATGGATTTCCAAGGGTTTTCTCAACTCCTATTATGCTTTCATCTGGATAAAGCCTGGATAGTGTATTATCCCCAGGATAAACCACAGTTACTTGACCATACCATCCACCAATGGCCCCATGGACAAGGGGTACTTCCAGTTTTTCACAAACTTTTTGTAGCATTATCCTACTGGGTATATTGTCAACGGCATCAATGACCACATCAGCATCCTTAAGTAAGTCCATGGCATTTTGTTCATTGATTCTAACTTCAAAGGCACCTACAATAACTTCAGAATTGATGTCTTTTAATTCTTCCTTAACAACTTTTGCCTTTGATTGGCCTAATTTGGATTCTGAAGCAAATCTTTGACGATTTAGATTGCTCTCCTCGAAAACATCTCCATCGATTATTATCAGTCTACCAATTCCAAGCCTTGTCAAGCCCTCGCAGATATAGCCTCCTAAACCACCTGCACCAATAACTGCAACTGTCTTTTCCTTTAGTAGCTTTTGCTCTTCATCTGAGATTAGGGATTTGTTCCTTAAATACCTCTCATTTAATTCCACAAAAGTTCCTCCTATTATCCGTAAATCTCTCTAATAACATTCTCTAACCCTTCCAAATCCTCTAAAAATTCCTTAGTCATTTCACCAGTTTCGGGGTTCCATCCTAGCTCATTGAAAAAATTTTTACCTAATAGTTCTGCATCCACACTAACATCCTTTAAGGGACCATCCTTTAGTGGAGGATTCCCTATTGCCCTTTGGGTGATGAACATATCCTTTGGTTGGATTCCCTCTCTTAGATTGAAGGCATGCCTTAATGAATAGATTCTAAGTCCGGTTTTTATTCTATCTTCTTTTTTAAAATCAAATCCAGTTATAGCTTCAATATATTCATCTATTATTCCAGGATCAGTGATTCCAAATCTTGAAAATAGGCAAAATCCACCCACATTCAGTATTTCTCTTCCAGCTGTAAGTTCAACATCCTGATCACCAGTTCCCTCATAATCATATTTTGGTCTTGTTTCCTTACCGCCCATCTGAATGGCTCCCACTCCACCCTTCACATGCCTTCCAGGGGTTGGGTCAAACTGGTAAGTCCTTGCTAAACCTGGAGCAAATCTTGGATCATGCATTGGCAATTCTATTCCTGATGCAGTTTGCAAGAATTCCTCTCCTTTACCAAAGTGGTTTGCTGCATAAAGCGACCCATTAGCAAGTACTCTTCCCACACCTTCTCCATCCGCCATCTTCTGTAAGATTTCAACAATTGCCTGTCCATTTCCCCATCTTAAGTCTATTCCATCTAACTCCTCTTTGGAAAGAACACCTTCCTCATAGCATTCCATAGCCCAAGCTATGGTCATTCCTGCAGATATGGTATCTAAACCATACTTATTACATAGATCATTTGCCTTTATAACTGCATCCATTTCTCCACAAAGTAGAGTTGATCCAAATGCGGACGAAGTTTCATACTCTGGTCTTTCTGTTTGCCCCACTGGCCATCTTCCTTCATTTACCTCATATTCCGCTCCACAGGCTAATGGACAACTAGCGCAGGCATACTTCTTAGTCTTATACTTATCCATATTCCTTGCCCATAGGGCCTTAGCTTTTTCTTCACCATAATCTATAACCCCTACACCCTTCCAGTTCATAACCGGACTGTCTCCGCTCAATGCAGAGCTTGGAGTGGAATTACCCGTTCCATACTCACTAAAGGGTTTGGTTGCAGGCAGTTCCTTCATATTCTTTATTACAAGTCGATTAATTTCCTGAAGTCTTTCCTTGTTATGTACTTGAACTTCCCCTGTCCCTCTAACAAGTATGGCTTTAAGATTTTTTGAGCCCATTACAGCTCCTCCACCACCTCGACCAGGAGCTCTATGTCCATCATTGATGGGGCATGATATGAGGGATAGTCTTTCCCCAGAGGGTCCAATGGCAATGATTTTTGCCTGAGGTTCTTCATGTTTTTCCTTTAATACTTCCCATACTTCTTTGGTGTCCATTCCCCAAATATGTTTTGCGTCTAAGATTTCAACTACGCCATCATTTATCCAAATATATACTGGATTTTCAGACTTTCCAGATATAAAAATAGCATCAAACCCTGCCTTCTTAAGTTCAGGTCCAAAATATCCACCGGAATTGGAGTCATTCCATCCTCCAGTTACAGGCGATTTATGTACCATGGTAAATCTTCCACCATACATAGCCTTGGTTCCATTGGTTAGTCCTGTTACAAATCCTAGGATATTTTCCTCTCCCAATGGATCAGCATCTGGTTTCATCTTGTCATAGAGAATCTTAGCACCTATACCGTAACCTCCTATGTAAAGCTTCACCATTTCTTCTGTTAGTTTTTCTTCAATTACTTCTCTGGTAGTTAAGTTTACAAACAGCATCTTTCCATTATATCCATTCATTCTCATCCCTCCTAATTCTACTTATACCCCTAGTTAATCCCTCAACCAACAATCAAAGTCTATTTCCCTTTTTCTCAAGGTTCTTATTTTTATATAGATATACTAAAAATCCAAAGGATATACAGGTTAAGAATAACATAAAAAGTATCCCCAGATTATAATCACCTGTCAGATCAACAAATATACCTAAAATAAAAACACCTATTGAGGCTCCAAAGTTTAAGAATATCTGGGAAATCGTCAGGTTTTTCTCTATATTTCTTTTACTAAACAACTCACTTACCCATACAGCAACTGGAACTGTACCAATAGCTGGCCCGATTCCAATTATTAGTGAAAATAAAACCACAATGGCCATACTCTTATTTAGGACAAAATACAGGATAATGGTCAATATCCAAATTGGAAAGGTTAAAAGAATAGTCTTATATGAACCCAACTTATCCATTACATAGCCATAGGCCATTTTTGAAATAACCATGGAAAATCCATAAATGGAAACCATATTCATGGCTAAGAATGTATCCACTCCACGACTTATTAAAATTGATGACATATGAGATACTATTGATTTTATGGGGATGGACATTATAGCTAAGACAAACAGCATTAATAGGAATCTGTTGTGCTCTTCTTTTGTTACATCACTAAAGAAATCTTCTTCTAAGGTTTCAGTATCCCTTCTATTCTTAAGTTCCGCTTTTTCACAGTAACCATACTGCTCAATATTTTTATCCTTTGGATAATTTCTAATCAGTAAAGTTGCTAGAATTGTAGTTATTAGAATCCACAATGCCAACACTAAATATGCGATCTGTAACCCAAATCTAACAATTATGTATGTAAATATGGGGGATGCAATTATTACAGCAACTCCAGAACCAGC
>JAUWAD010000086.1 GCA_030602225.1 Bacillota bacterium
CTTACTACTCAGGCATTTAACGAGGCAATTCCAGGTGGTGGATACATCGTATCAATTGGTATAATGCTATTTGCATTCTCAACAATACTTGGTTGGTCATACTATGGGGAGAGATGTGCAGAGTACCTATTAGGTAAAAAAGCAATCCTTCCTTATAGAATAATATGGATCCCAATGGTTGTTGTAGGATCTATCGGTGGATTAGAGTTCCTTTGGGACTTATCAGATACTCTTAACGGATTAATGGCTATCCCTAACTTAATTGGTGTTCTTGCATTAAGCGGAACAGTAATAGCTTTAACAAAAGAGTACTTTGCAAAAGAAAAAGTAAAATAGGATATAAAAATGAGAAGCGAGACCAAGTTGGTTTCGCTTCTCTAATTTTTTGTTCTTCATCATTATATTTAAGCCGAATGAGCTATTCTGCTGGCTGCTGCAGCTGCAATAGCAGCTACTATGTCATCTAGGAAGGTATTTACTGCCTCTCCTTTTTTAGTATCCAACTCCTTAATTATTCCAATTTTCTCTTTGTCCAAGTATCCAAAATTAGTCAATCCAATGGTTCCATAAACATTAACTATGGATAATGGAAGAATTTCATCTATTCCATACAACCCCTCATCTGCTTCTACTATGCTTTGAAGTGGTTCGGGCAGTAGCTTCTTTTCAGTCAATTCGTCTATAGCGATACCTGTCATAATAGCATGTATAATTTCTCTTTTACTTAAAACAGCATCAATATTCAACAAACACTTTTCAATTGTCAAATCAGGGTAATACTGTTTTTGCAAATCTCTAACTATCTTTGCTATGTCTATTAATTCAACACCTCTTCTATTTAACATAGCAATTGCTTCTGTCTTTAATACATCCATATCATATTTGTGGTGGTACTTATTCTTTGATTGATCCAAACTAAATCCCCCTTTTAATATATTAAAACCCCTGAAAGATTCTAATAAAGCTCTTCTCTTTCATAAGGATATTCATCAGTTAGTTCTCCTAAAGCAAAATACCTTAATCCATTCTGAGATGTATAATAACACGTCATCAAGGAGATTATTGGTCTTCCCCTTTCTTCTGCCCTCTCCTTATCCAGCATATATATGGCTGTTTCAGGTACTAGTATTGTTTCGTAAATGGTATACTCATAAACAGTTCTCTTATCAGTAACCTTAACTACCATACCCTCCTGGGCATTTAGTAGGTTTCCAAACAACAGCTTAGGGTCCTTCATATAATGTGAGGCAAGAGAAAAATTACCCTCCCCCATGGTTATGTTTGGTACCATAGTTGCTGCACCAGCCATCAGGTTGGCATCAGTTACTCCCTTTAATACAGGCAAATTTATACCTAGATCAGATATTATAAGTTGACCAACTATATTCTCATCCTCAAATCTTGCAGCATTTACAACTGCAGTAGTGGTGGATACATCTCTGATTGCTGAATAATCATATACTGCTTCTCGTTGATTGTTTTCTTCAATTTGTTCAACTGTTATTTCCTCAATGATAGCCACTGTCTTCTCAACTTGATTAGACACCAATAGTTTAGTTATATATGGCGAAGCTATTAATAATACTCCAATTAAAATTAAAAAAGCTGAGATATATTTTTTCATTTACATCACCTCAGCTAATTGATACCCTCAATCATTTAGTTTTATGCATCCAGATTCTACAATTGACAAATCTGCTAATATATCCATTGGATCAATACATATATATTCTTTCTTAAGATTGTGTAACCCGATGGATACTGAAAGTTCAGTACATCCAAATATGAATACTTCTACACCACTCTTCTTCATATTTTCCATAACAAGAAGGAAATCATCAAACCTTGAATAGAAATCCCCTTTCTTAATGTCATAGATAAACCTCATAACCACTTCCTGCTGATCTTGTTCTGGTTTGAATAGATCAATGTCTAGCTTCTTTGCTTCAATATCATAAACCTTTGTTTCTAAAGTTCCAGTGGTAGCCAGTAATCCTATATTTTTGCCTTTATAAACCTTATTTACATGTCTTAGAGTTTCCAAGGGCATATTTATAAAAGGAATGCTTATTTTATCAACAATCTCATCATAATAATAATGGGCTGTGTTACAAGGCATCACAATAAAATCAGATCCTAAGCTTTCTAGAAGCCTCGCTGAGGCTATAAGTTCCTCCAGTGGAGACTTACCACCATGAAGGATCCCTTCTGTTCTATCAGGGATTTTGGTGTTGTTATCAATGAATATCCTGGGATGATCTTGATCCTTTGAAGCTGAAGTGTTTAGCACCACTTTTTCAAAAAACTTAACTGTTGCCAGGGGTCCCATACCACCAAGTATTCCAATATTCTTAGTCATTATTCTTCTCCCCCAAACCATAGGGCAATTTCTCTCTTTGCTGTATCACTACTATCCGATCCGTGAATAATATTATATGTGGTTGAACTTGCATGATCTCCTCTAATAGATCCAGGAGTTGCATTTACTGGATTTTTATCTCCAATTAACAACCTCATCACTTGTATGCAATTCTCTCCTTCAACAATCATTGCCATTACAGTTCCCCCTGAAATAAAGGAAACTAGTTCATTGTAAAAGTCCTTCCCATAATGCTCAGCATAATGCTTTTCTACAAGCTCAACTGATGGCATAAAGAGTTTTGCTTTTGTTATGTTGAATCCCTTATTTTCAATTCTTGAAATAATCTTTCCAATAAGTCTTCTTTCCACACCATCTGGTTTGATCATAATAAAAGTTCTTTCCATCTTTATGCCTCCTCTTTAATTTGAAGTTGCTCCTTGGCTTTTAGCCATAGCTTTAAAACCCTCTGACATTTCTATAGTTCCATTTGGGAATACCCAGATAGCCTCTAGACCTTCCACTGAGTCAACCAAAGCTCTACTTTCTTCGTATGGTAATAAGTAGACCTCAGTAGAATAGAAATCTGCTAATCCTGAGTCCTCTATAACCACATTTACAGCTCTATAATAGCTTGCAGGCATTAATGTCTCTGGGTCGATTATATGATGAACTCTTATATCATCCACATAATAGTATCTTTGGTAATCTCCCGAACTTACTACAGAAGCATCATTTACAAATATTACATCCAAATCTCCTTCTCCAAAAATTTCTCTATCTGGATTTTGGATTCCTACACCCCATCTTTCACGCTCATTATCCATAGGCTTACCAGTGGATCTAATATTGCCTCCAGCACTCATTATCCACGATGTAAATCCCTTTTCAATAAGTTCATGGGCTATCAATTCCACTGCATATCCCTTAGCAACAGCTCCTACATCCAAAGCCATATTAGGATCTGCTAGAAACACCGTCTTATTTATCTCATCCACTATTATTTCATTAATATTAGTATGTTTACTCGCTGCCAAAAGAAGGTCCATGGGAGGTAGCTCTGCATTCTCTGGATCCACCAATCCATCATCTCGATATCTTGACCAGATTTCCAGAACTGCCCCAAAGGCAATATTTACCTTACCGCTGGAATTTTCATTGAGCTCTCTGGAAAAGTTTATTAGATCAATTATCTCCTGTTCAACTTCAATAGGGCTTATTCCAGCATTGTCATTTATAGTCTTTATGTTATTTATTCCTTCATAATCATTGTACTTATCATATAATCTATGAAGCTCCATCATTCTTTCTTCAAGGTACTTTGAATATTCATCAAACTCATCCTTGGTCTTTGTGTATCCTATAAGCTGAGTTACTGTATCAAAAGCATTGAAGAAAGTGTAGCTATATCTGTAGTAGTTCGGATCAGTGCCACACCCTGATAGTAAGGATGTGAGTATAGCTAGTATCAATATATAAATAGTCATTTTTTTCATTTTATCACCCTAAGATATCATATCAAAATTTATACTTATTATCAATTAATAAGTACTTGCACAAATAAAAACTCCCTCAGACGAGGGAGTTAATTGACATTACTTAGAAACTTCAAAAGCTTCTGCTACAACATCAAGATAGTCAGTTACAGTTACTGTTACAGATGAAACTAGATCTTCTTCAGTTGTCTTTCCTTCTTCTAGACCCATTCCTGTAATTTCAGCTACTGATTTTCCTACCATCCAAGTTGCTAAAGCTTCAGCTTGCTCAAACCACTCTTTTTGGATTCCAGATGCTCTAAGCATACCGTAGTCTCCAGCAAGTTCATTCTTAGTCTTGAAGTCCCCTGCTCTATCAGTAGTTACAAGGCCTTCTTCATCAAATGCTACTCTTACTTGAGCTGTATCAATAACTGCTCCAGCTACGTTATCATCTGCATCAAATGCTACAGCTGAAAGAACTGTATCAACTTGAGCTTGTGCTAATACTGGGTTGCCATTTGCATCAGTTCCTGCGTCTCTTGACTTAGCAATTGAAGTTTTAACTCCAAGACCAGCTTTTACAGCTCCCTCAGCTTCGATTGCTTCTGCCCATGCTTGTTCAACAACTGCTATATAATCAGTTACTGTAATTGTAACAGATGATACTAAATCTTCTTCAGTAGTTTTTCCTTCTGCAAGACCCATTCCTTTGATCTCGTCTACAGTCTTACCTACCATCCAGTCTTCTAAAGCAGCAATCTGCTCAAACCATTCTTTTTGAATGCCTGAAGCTCTTGCCATTCCATAGTCAGGACCTAGATCTTTTTTAGTTTTAGCTTCAACAGTTTTATCTGTAGTTACAGCCATGTCTGCATCAAATGCTACTCTTGTTTGTGCAACATCGATAAATACACTTAAAACTTTGCCTTCGCTATCAAATAATACTGATCCAGCAGTTACATCAACTTGTGCTTGTGCTAATACTGGGTTTCCATTTGCATCTGTTCCTGCATCTCTTGATTTAGCCATTGATATAACATGACCTAAACCTAATTTTTGTCCGCCTTCTGCTGGTGTTTCAGTTGGCTCTTCAGCTGGTTCTTCAACTGGTGCTTCTGGTTGTGATGGTTCAGCTGGTGTAGCTGGTTCATTTGATGAACAACCTGCTAAAACTCCCATCGCTAAAATAAGTACTAATAAAAGTGATAATACTCTCTTCATTTTTTCCCTCCATAATTTTTTATAGGTTCAAACAACAAAGTCATTATAACACGAATGAATTATTCATGCAATACATATCGTTAAATTTATATTTATCAATGTACCCTAACGCTTTAACATGTTGAATGATTATTTTAAACAATAGCAAAACCCGCTTGTAATACGGGCTTTCAGGGCTTACAAATCTTTCCATATAAGTACAATTATTTACTTCTTCCATATATTAAAAATAATTAATAAAATAAGTCAATCATCTTCTTTTCTGCAAGTAACTATATACTAGAAAATATACAATAATTACCATTAGAATCAGTGTTATGGAATTTGTGAAAAGCTCCATAATAAGGTTTAGGATTGATCCAGAGGATAAGATGGCTCTTCTAAAATTACTGTCAATTACAGGGCCTAATATCATGCCTAATATTATCGGACCTATGGGAAAACCATAGAGTTTTAATAAATAACCAATAACTCCAAAAACTACAACCATAATCAAATCAAAATAGCTACCATTTATTGAATATGCTCCTATTGCTGATAGTATCAGAATCGATGGCAGTATTTTCTCTCTGGGGATATCTATGATTCTGGTGAATAGCTTTATACCCATTAATCCAAATACCAGCAAGAATATGTTTGATATAATCAATGAGCTGACAATATACCAGAATATATCTGGATTATCCTGCATTAACAAAGGTCCAGGTCTTAGTCCATGAATAAACATAGCACCTATTATAATTGCAGTAACACTATCACCAGGTATTCCCAATGTGAGCATGGGAATAAAAGCTCCACCTATGGCTGCATTATTAGCTGTCTCTGGAGCTATGACTCCTTCTATAGCTCCTTGTCCAAAGTCTACATCATTATCCTTTACAGTTCTTCTTGCATTATCATATGCCAGTATGGCAGCTATGTCCCCTCCTGTTCCGGGAAGAGCTCCTATTATTCCACCAATTATTGAAGATCTTAAGGTTAAAGGTATATATTTTGTTATTACATTCCATGAAGGCACTATCTTTGAAATCCTTTGTTTAATGAGAGGTTTATTTAAATCCCTAAGCTGAAATAGTGCTTCCGAGACTCCAAATAGACCTATCATAGCTGTGACATAACTCAATCCACCTAATAAATTTAGACTTCCAAAGGTAAATCTACCAACTCCTGTGAATGGGTCCATGCCAACTAATCCAAGAATAATACCTAAAGCACCTGCAAATATACCCTTGGCCGTGGATTTAGACCCCATACTGCCAACTAGTAGGATACCCATAGTTCCCACAAGAAAGTAGTCTCTTGGGGCAAAGCTTAGTGCAATTTTTGACATTAAAGGGGTTGCTGTAACCATAATTATAACACCTACTAATCCACCTATTACTGATTGAACAGTTGCAATGCCAATTGTTTCACCTGCCAAACCTTTTTTTGCAAGTGGGTACCCATCTAAAGAAGTTGCTATTGCCGCAGGTGCTCCAGGTATATTTAATAAAATGGCAGATCTTGCCCCCCCGTAAACCCCACCAACGAATACCCCTATCATAAGTGCCAAAGCACTTAAAGTATCCCATGAGAATGTAAAGGATATAAGTAAGGATACAGCCATGGTAACTGATAAACCAGGTATGGCACCTATATATATCCCAGCAAATGTTCCTACAGCAACAAGTAATCCTAAATATGGAATTGTAAATGGTAGTAGAACTCCCTCTATTCCATTTAACATATAATCACCTACTTTATTATGACCCTAAATACGCTACCAAATACTATCCATATGAATAATATAAATAAGACACTGTATTTTAAGGATTCTAAATACTTACCTCTATTTAAAAACCCAATACTACATATCATAAATATCAATGAAGATGGGTAAAATCCAATGTATTTTACCATAATAATAAATAAAACAAAAGAAACTATAATGACAATAACATCTTTATTCATTATGCTTTCTTTCTTTTCTGTCCTATCCTTTGAAGTAAGTGATTTTACAAATAGACTAGTAATCACTACTATCAATACTATTGAAGTAATTAGTGGTATAAACCCTGGAGAAGAAAGAGATCTGTCTAAATTGAATAATTCAAAAGAACGCCAAAATACCCCTAGACTAAATAGTCCAAGGGTAACCAGTAAATATTTTTCACTTAATTGAATTACTCTTTCCTTCATAACACCACTACCTAATTTGTAATCCTCTCAATTCCAAAATCCTCAGGAGAAAAATTGGCACCTCCAGCATCATATAAAAGCCATGATGATACCCTCTTCCAGTTATCTAGAAACTCATAAGCTTCATCCCCTGATGTACCCATAGGTGAAATAACATTTTCTTCCATAAATGTCTGAAATTCATCTCTATCAAAGGCATCCTTATATGCTTTAACTAATATTTCCACTACTTCTTTTGGGGTATCCTTTTTGGTGTATACTCCATAGAATGGTCCCCATGGTAAATATTTAGCGTATTCTTTATTGATTTTTCCTATTGGCTCAATATTTTCATATCCCTCCATATAATCATTGGAGATACTGCTTATTACTCTAACATCTTCATTCCTAAGAAGTTCTTTAATTGCTGATAACTTTGTGATTGTAAAATCAACATGTCCACCCAATAGTGCTGTGACAACTGGTCCATCTCCATCAAATGGGATTTGATTGAAAGTCACATCATCTACTGATTTAAACAATGAGGCTACAACAAATGGCAACCCTCCAGGCCCAGTTGTCCCAAGCTTGATATTATTGGGATTTTTCTTTGCATCCTGTAGTAATTCATCTATTGAGTTATACTTTGAGTCTGATCTTACAACAACAACTGCAGTTTCTCGTCCAATTAAAATAATGGGTTCAAAATCATCATAACTTAGTTGAGATATTCCCATAATCTGATATAATTGGGGATTCTCAGCCCCATAAAGAAGAGTATAACCATCAGATGATTGATCATATACATATTGTGTGGCTATTGCACCAGTAGCCCCGGTTCTATTCTGAAGAATGATTGATTTCCCTAAATTTTGTTCCACATATGGAGTCAATGCTCTGGAAATTATATCCGTTCCTCCGCCTGCACCCCACTGAATTATTCCATTTATATCCTTGTTGGGGTAATTTGATTCATTGTTACTTCCTATATTCCCACATCCACTTAATAAAAGTAGGGTTCCCACCATTATTAATGATAATATCCTTATCCTCACAAATGCTCCTCCATTCACTGATTTCTAAATTCATACCTTATATTATCACTGAGAAATTATTCATGCAATAAAAATATTTGAACTACCCCCACTTAAACAGCAAAGCCATTTTGAAGTGGGAGATTCCTAAGAACAGCGACCTAATGGTCGCTTTATTATTAGGCTACCCCCGCAGTCCCTGCGGTTAGAAGTCTTATGGCTTCGTTTTTTATATTGA
>JAUWAD010000032.1 GCA_030602225.1 Bacillota bacterium
TATTTAAGATATTAAGGGGAAAAGGGAGAATACTTCAGCAGAAGGCAGATGATATGCAAAGACAGTTTGATTCTATTCACAATAGAAGGTACAACATTGCTTTGATAACTGATTCTATAGCTGATTTACCTAAGGAAATCATGGATCAGTATCAGATTCATATGATGCCCCTTAATCTAATGATTGAAGATAGCAACTATTTAGATAAAACAACTGTTTCAGCCAGTTACTTCTACCAGCTTATGGATGAAATTGAGCAATATCCATCATCATCCCAACCGGGAATTAAGGATGCTGAAAACTTCTTGAAATTTGTTAAGACACATTATGAAAAGATAATAATCATCACAGTGGCAGAAAAGATGAGTGGAACTTATAATACATTTAAAAATGCCATTAATAATCTAGGATTTGCACCAACTGAAGTTGCATTAATTGATTCCAAGAGAAATTCAGGGGCAGAAGGACTTATTGTCATGAAAGCTGCCGAGATGATTCATGCAGGTTTAGAGTTTGATAGAATAATAGAGGAAGTAAATAATTTAATTCCAAAGAGTGAAATATTTGTAAGTGTTAAAGATCTTAAATATATGGTGCGTTCTGGGAGAATTGGGAAAGTTGCTGGTTATGCCATAAATGCCTTGAATTTCAAGCCAGTTGTATCAATTGATAGTGAAGGCAAGGGATCGATTATTGGAAAATCATTTAGTGTTGAGTCTAATACTAATAAGATTTATTCGTTAGTAGATGAAATCCAAAAAAATCACAAGATAGAAAGATATGCCATAGTACATGCAAATGCATTGGACAGAGCAAATAGCTTCAAGGATCACTTTGTAAAGACAATAGGCAAGGAACCTGAGTATATCATGGAAATATCAAGCATTGTGGCAATGAGTGCAGGTTTAGGGACCGTTGCAATAGCACTTTTAAGGGAATAGGGGGAACTTTTATGAATCTTTATTTAATAACCATTGCGGTTTTATTTGTTTACTTTAATATGGTATTTTTTGTTGCTCAATCAAAAAAGAACAATGGATTGATAGATGTCGCCTGGGGGTTTGGATTTGTAGTAGCTGCAATAACAAGTTATATAATATCAAATAATAATACCACAAGAGGCTTGACTATTACTGTTCTGGTTATTTTATGGGGATTAAGGTTGTCTTACCATTTATTTAAAAGAAACTGGAACAAGCCTGAGGATTATAGATATGTTCAGATGAGAGAAAGGTGGGGAGATAGAAACCACGCCACAACAGCCTATCTAAGGGTATTTATGAGTCAGATGGTATTGCTATTTATTATTGCTCAGCCAATATTAATAACTAATTTCAGAGCCTCAGGAGAGTTGAGAGTTCTGGACTTTTTAGGTTTGGCAATCTGGATTATTGGATATTTCTTTGAGGTTGTGGGTGATGCTCAATTAAGACAATTTGTAACCAACCCTGAAAATAAGGGAAAATTGATGAAGACAGGACTTTGGAAGTATACAAGACATCCTAACTACTTTGGAGAAGCCACCATGTGGTGGGGGATATTTTTGATATCATCTTCAGTACCAGGCTCTCTTTATGGAATAATAAGCCCAGTACTAATAACATATTTACTGCTTTTTGTATCTGGAGTCCCATTACTTGAGAAAAAGTATAAGAATCATCCGGAATGGAAGGAATATGAGGAGAAGACCAGTATTTTTATACCAATGCCTCCAAAAAAATAAGAAGGTGGAGATAAAATGGACAGAGAAAAACCAATAGTTGTAGTAAGTAATTGCTTAGGGTTTTGCGAATGCAGATACAATGGTCAGACAATTCCCGATAGGTTTGTTGAAGGATTAGAACCCTTTGTAAATTATATTAAAATTTGTCCAGAAGTTGATATTGGATTAGGGGTACCAAGAGAATCTGTAAGGCTCATACTTGATAATGGCAAGTATGAGCTTTACCAACCGGGTTCAGGACTAATCCATACTGAAAAAATGGACAATTATGCGAAAGATTTTCTTGGAAAGCTTCAAAGGGTGGATGGTTTTATCCTAAAAGGTAGATCACCTTCCTGCGGAATAAAGGATGTAAAGGTATACTATGGTAGGGAAAAAGGCGTTGGTTCAGAAAAATCTATAGGAAGATTTGCTTTTCATGTTTATAACTATTTTCCACATAAGGCAATTGAGGAGGAAGGAAGACTTACAAATTTAAATATAAGAGAACACTTTCTAACTAGACTCTACACACTACATAGATTTTCATTTGTTAAAGAAGAAGCTAAATTTAGCAAGTTAGTAGATTTTCATGCAGATCACAAGTACCTTATAATGGCATATAATCAATCCAAACTCAAGGAGTTAGGCAAGATTGTTGCAAATCATGAAAAGAAACAAACAAAAGTTGTAATAGATGAGTATGAGAGTATTCTTGAGACCGTTTTTGATACCCTTCCAAGATATACGAATTATATAAATACATTGATGCACATGATGGGATATTTCAAGAAGGAATTGTCAAAAAAAGAAAAGGAGTTTATCTTAGGGAGTTTTCAAAAGTTTAAGGATGGCAAGATTCACCTAAGCGTACCGGTTAATTTACTTAAGGGATATGCAATAGCCAAAGATGAACAGTACCTACTTAGACAGTTAATATGGAATCCATTTCCTGAGGAACTGTTGGATATAAAGGACTCTGGTAATAGGTAGAACTTCAGATTAATGGAGTTCTTTTCTTTTTACTACTTCAGTAAATTGACATAGGAGATAAAAATACATAAAATAGTTATATAACATGCAAAGGAGATTCAAAATGACTTTACTAAAGAAGGCTGCAGGTAGAATCATATATTCATTGGGACAGCTTTTATCCTTTATATTTGATGTATTTATTAGATTAGTTGAAATAGTTGTTGGATTAGTTGTTGGTATTGCCAAAGGATTTATTGCCATAATAGGTATGGGAGGATGTCTGTTATTATTCCTTTTGTTCGGTCCCTTTGGATTAATTGCAATCCTTAATCCAATAACGATACTGGTTGTACTTTTCTTTATAATATTTCCTATTCTAGGTCAGAAGTTCATTTCCCTATTGAAGTATGGGAAGTACATATTCACAGAATACTTATTTGATTTAGGTAGTTATCTGATGGAGGGAAAAGGGAAATTTAGTTCATTCTCGGAATACGGCCACAAGTATCAAAGAATGGAAGAAGAGAGAATAAGAAAAGAAAGAGAAGAAAGGCAAAGACAGCAACAAAGAGAATGGGAAGAACGATTTAGACAGTGGCAGGGATATCAGAATCAGCAGGGTCATCAATACTGGTATGGCAATGGAAGTTACAATGGTCAAAGCACCTATGCTAATCCCATGACTGAGTTTAAGTCCAAATACGAAAAGAGCTGTGATATTCTAAGCATTCCATATGACAGTGATAAGTATCAGGTAAAGCTGGCATATAGAAAAAAGGCGAAGGAATATCATCCTGATATAAATCATGCTCCAGATGCCACAAGGAAGTTTCAAGAGATAAATGATGCATATGAGTTTTTAAGCGATGATAATATTGATAGGTACAAAGGAATGAGGAGTTAGGTGAAAATTATGAGAAAAGCTCAGATTATCAGTACAATTATAGGTGAACTTGGAATAGTTGAGACCGAAGGAATTCTAACTGAAGTAATATTTGGGAATAGAATAGAAGGAGATTATATCCTTGAAGAAACAGAATTAATAAGAAGAACAAAAGATCAGATAAATGAATATCTAGCTGGTAAAAGGAAGAATTTTGATATTCCATACTCACTTAATGGCACTGAATTTCAGGTAAAAGTTTGGAATGCCCTCAATGATATACCCTTTGGAGAAACCAGAACCTACAAGGATATGGCAGAATATATAAACCACCCGAAAGCCTATAGAGCTGTTGGTGGAGCAAATAACAAGAATCCTATTCCAATAATTATACCCTGACACAGAGTAATTGGAGCCAGAGGGGATCTGGTTGGATTTGGAGGAGGGCTTGATATAAAAATCAAGCTTTTAGATCTTGAAAAATAGTGACAAATAATCCCTAAGAGATACGAACTCTTAGGGATTTTCTTATGGACAAGTATTAAGCATGATATCAAGAATCACTGAATCTGTATTACTCATACCATCATGGGATACTTTTGCTAAGTTTCTAATTGATTTTTCGGGCGTATCTCCTAGGATCCCATTATCAGAGGGAAAAACAATTCCAGATGAAGATAATCTATATGCATCGAAGGAGGCATCAACTGAAATACCCAGTTTGTATGCACACCCTATCTTTGCACCATCACAGAACATCCCTGAAACTCCACCAATCATGTTAATGATGGAATTACTGATCATTTGGGCACTACCACCTTCAAGAAATGTAAGTCCAGCTGCGCAACCAACTCCCGCTGCAACACCACAACCACAAATAGGAGTCAAGGAACCAATATGAACTTTCACAAAAACAGTTACAAGATGACTTAATGCAACTGACCTTATAATACTATCTGTTGTGTATCCTTTATCCATTCCAACAACAGAAATGGGAATGATTGCAACCAAACCGTGATTCCCTGAACCAGCACTGCTCATTACTGGTAATGGATAACCACTCATCCTTGCCTCCGAGGCTGCTATGGTGTAGGCCTTTGCCTTTGAATGGGTATCATGGATCAAACTTTTATAAAGCTTGCCTATTCCTAGTCCCACATCTTCCATCAGGCCAACTTCAGCCAGCTTCAAGTTCATTTCTATACCATGGTTTATGAACTCCAACTCGGTTATGTCTACAGTCTGTACAAACTGGATTAGCTCTTCAATTGAATAATCCTTAATCAGAAATTTGATCTCCTTGTTATTGGAATCATTAGTTAGGTTATCCAAATTATGATTATCTAAATCCAGTATTACTTTATCATCCACTGATTCAAATACAACATTAGTATGGGCATCTTTAATAATTACCGTTGAAGTATGTTCTTTGCTCTTGGCTATTACTTCAATATATAAGGAAGTTTTTTCTTTATCGAGTTTAATGGATACTCTGTTATCCTCCAACATATTCAAAGAAGCCAAAATGTCTTCTTCATTTATATCCTTAAACACTTCTAAGATGTATGAAGTCTTTCCTCCTTTAACACCAAGGGCAGCTGCGAAATCCAAACCACGATGGATGGTACCTGGAATACCTACACTCATGCCATTTTTCAGGATATTGTTATTTACAGTTACTTGAACAAATTCTGGATCCTCACCTAATATATCCCTTGCCATTGCTGATGCATAAGCAACTGCACCAGGTTCAGTGCAACCTAAGGCAGGCTTAACTTGATCATGTAGTATTTTAAGTAGTGTCATCTCTTTATTCAATATTTATCACCTCAATTATTTATTAATGCAAGATATGTGCCATAGTTAATATAATAAGAAAGGCAACATTTTGGGTATTTGCAGGACCTAAAAATATTAAATATTGTGCAAATTTCTCAAAAATGATAACATCTATTCAAACGACCATAAAAACGTTTTAAATAGCTGGATTTACATTTCTCAATAATTAGAATAAATTCTCAAATACGAGAAAGGAGAAGGATATGTTACATATAATTAAAAAGGAATTACAGCATATAATCGAAGCGCTGCACTCCATAACCAATGTTGACATTACAATAGTAGATCAAAACCTGGAAAGAGTAGTTGGAACAGGAAAACACAGTGAAGCCATTGGAAGACTGGCACCTTTAAACTCTGCATTCCACAAATGTATGGAAACGGGAGAACAATATTTCATAGAGGATCCAAAAAATGAAATTATCTGCCAAGATTGCGACAATAAGGATAATTGCTCAGAGCTGGTTGAGATTTGTCTTCCCATAAGTTATAAGGGTGATATCATTGGAGTTCTAGGTCTTTGTGCCTTTGACCATATAGCAAGAGATAACCTTATAAATAACAGGGAAGGATATCAAAGGTTTGAAACCCAGCTTACAAGTATAATCAACTCCATGCTTAATGAAAAGGACTATGGGAAATTGTTGGAATATAGGTCCCATGAACTCTCTACCCTTATAAATTCCATAAATGAGGGGATTATTATAGCTAATGATAGTCTTGGAATTGCATCAGCAAATGATAGCATTGCAAGAACCCTTGGTATTGATAATCGAAAAGAGATGCATCTGAAGGATGTTCTTCCTAATCAGATAATTGGGGAATTAAGTGATAAGAGATTTAATGGTGAGATAGGACCTGTAACCATTGGTAAAAGGGAGTATCTTATTCAAAGCAATCCCATCAGTGTTGAAGGATCACAAAGAGGATATGTAATTATTCTTTCTGATTTTAACAAAATGAAGGAATCTGTTCTAAAATCCAGTAAGGGCAAGGAGATTGTAACTTTTCAGGATATTATTGGAGAAAGTGAACCTATAAAGAATATAAAGGATCAAGCAATTCAAGTATCAAATAGTGATGCATCCATTTTAATCCTTGGTGATACTGGTACGGGCAAGGAGATCTTTGCTAAGGCAATTCATTATTCCAGCAAGAGAAAAAGCGAGTTGTTTGTAGCCATAAATTGTGGTGCCATCCCTGAAAGCCTAATAGAAAGCGAGCTTTTTGGATATGAAAAGGGATCCTTTACAGGAGCGGATAGTGGTGGAAAGATGGGTATTTTTGAAATAGCTAAAAATGGAACCCTTTTTCTAGATGAAATAGGAGAACTACCCTATGGAATGCAGGTCAAGCTCTTAAGAGCCCTTGAAGAAAAGGAAATAACAAGAGTAGGTGGATATAAACCAATAAAAGTCAATCCTAGGATTATAGCAGCATCCCATAGGGACTTATCTGAACTGATTAAAAATGGACAATTCAGGGAGGACTTATTCTATAGGCTTAACATTGTACCATTAAGAATTCCCCCTCTAAAGGAAAGAGGATATGATGTTTTGATACTAGCTAGATATTTTCTAGAGCATTTTAGTAAAATGTATTCAAAGAATTTTGAGGGACTTACACCAGAAAGCGAAAGACTGTTACTGGGATATACCTTCCCGGGTAATATAAGAGAACTTAGAAATCTCATGGAGTATGCTGTAATTTTTTCCAGCGAACATTACATTGACAAAATCCACATTCAAGGTAAAATGAATAATAATGAGATAAAAACCAATAAGAAGTTAGTTGAATTGACCAGAGATTTTGAACGGGAAGTAATCCTAAATAGAATCAAGTATCTGGGAGATGACTTAAGCTCAAAAAAAGAGGTGGCTAGCTCCCTGGGTATCAGCTTAGCTACCCTTTATCGCAAAATAGAGGAAACAATATAACAAAAAGGTGAAATTATGAAAAACAAACTAATTCTAATGACTGTAATGATGTTGTTTGGAACCATTAGTCTACTGGTAAGAAACATCGCACTACCATCAAGTATACTTGCAATGGTAAGGGGTTTTATTGGCGGAGGATTTTTGTTGATTTATTTGATAACATCAAAGAAAACAATAGATTGGAAGTCTGTTATTAGCAATATAAAACTTCTTATTTTAGCAGGTGCAGCCATGGGCTTTAACTGGATACTATTATTTGAAGCATATAAAAATACCACAGTCTCAATTGCAACCTTGAGTTATTACTTAGCACCAGCCATAGTGGTGGGATTATCTCCTTGGCTATTAAAGGAGAAATTAAGTTCTAGAAAGGTTGCTGCTGTAACAATTGCTATGGTCGGGTTGGTATTAATTGTTAATCCCAGTGGATTAATAGAGGGTACATACAATCATGTAAGGGGTATAACCTATGGATTGATGGCTGCGTTATTATATGCAACAGTTGTACTTACTAATAAATTTTTCAAGGATTTATCAGGTATAGAAGCTACAATGATTCAGTTAATTTTTGCAGCAGTTGTATTATTGCCATATATAGTAATGGTTGAAAAGCCTGTGATTAATGGGATAGATCTTAAAAGCATAGTTCTAACTCTTATTGTCAGCGTATTCTATACTGGAACTTTATATGCAGTATACTTTACGGTTGTAAAAAGTATCCAAGGACAGACTATTGCTGTTTTAAGCTATATGGACCCTATAACTGCCGTATTGATATCAGTTGTTTTTCTAGGAGAAAGAATGACAGTTGTTCAATTGGTGGGGGGAGTGTTAATTCTGGGAGCAACTTATATGGGTGAAATGAAAAAAAAGAGGCACCCATTAAGAGATGCCAAACAATCTTAGTATTGTTGGATAATACAGTGCAAAAATTGCTAGAATAGTGGATATCCAAAAGAGTATCCTGGTACCCTTTGTGGTATTTTTCTTTTCCATGATGGTATATGATTTATATATCAATAATCCTGTTATCACAACAAATATTGGCTTATACTTTGTAAGATTTGCAAAGTAAGCACTACCTAAACTCCCTAGACCTAGGGATGCTAGTATTAGCCCGCCACTTCAACAAAGAGAAGCAGCTACAGCTGTAAATATTGAAGATACACTTAAGAATTTCTCTTTCATAGTTAACCTCCTAAATACCCTATGGGGGTTTATAAAATTATAACACAAGTCTTTGTAAAAAACAAAGGCTCTTTTTTTTATTATTCAAGTTTTGAGAATACTTAATCTAATTGTTTTATTTTCGAACATAGTGGTAAATGTATAATACATAAAATACTCTTAATGCATAAATCATAGTATCAAAAATTTCTTAGGAAAGGAGATTACCCATGGAAAAATTCAACATTGATAATCTAAAAAGCTTAATGGAAATGGATTCAGAAGGACTAGTCTCTATATACATGCCCACTTTTAGAATGGGTAAGGAAGTAAATCAGAGCAGGATAATTCTTAAAAATCTATTGAAGGAAGCTGAAGGTAAATTGCTAGAAATTGGCAAAGGTCAAAGAGATATTGATAAACAGCTTAAACCAGCACATATGCTGTTGGATGAAACAATATTCTGGCAAAATCAAGAAAGTGGATTGGGACTCTTTATTAGCCCACAGGAGTTTAAATATTTTAAAATACCAATGGATGTTAAAGAGGTGGTTGTGGTTTCAAATAGATATTATTTAAAACCATTAATTAAGGTTTTAAATTCAGATTTTACATTTAATATATTGACATTAAGTCAAGCTCAGATAAAGCTATATGAGGCTGGAAGAAATAGGATTGAGGAGGTAAATGTTCCTGAAATTGATGAGTTAGTTGAAAATTACATTCCAGCTAAGGACCTACATCAAGAAGCCACCAGTCCAAAAGGAGCTGCAGCTGGTATGGGTTCATATATGCATGGATATAACGAGATGAGCCAAACAGAGAAGAATGAGATATCAAAGCACTTAAGAAGCATTGATAAAGAGGTAAATAGAGTTTTGAAGGAGAGCAAGAATAATTTATTGATACATTCTGTGGATTATATTTATCCAATGTACAAGGAGGTTAGTGTGTATCCAAATCTAATGGATGAATCCATAAAGGGAAGTCCTGAAGGACTTCACATAAAGGATATTCACTCAAAAGCACTGGATATTTACCTTCCTAAATTTAATTTAGTAATTGAGCATGAGCTAGATAGATATAAAACCCTCAGAGCAACAGATTCAAAATTAGCAAATGAGAACCTTGATAATATAGTGAAAGCTTCGGTTATAGGTAATGTTGACAGATTATTTATAGCTGATGATATTGAACAATGGGGGGCATTTGATCCTGAGAATCATAGTGTTACCATTGATAATAAGGAAGGCTCAGGTCAGAGGGACCTATTGGATTATGCAGCAATAATGACCATGGCTAATGGAGGAAAGGTATTCGTTCTGGATAAAGAGCTTCTCCCTGGTCTAAAACCAGTGGGGGCAGTGTTAAGATTTTAAGTAAGGGATGCACTAAAAAAAGTGCATCCCTAATACTTTGTATTGTAAGTAGCTATTTTTATAGGGTATTATATAAGGTGTAGGATTGGTTTGAATTAATAATATAGATTAGGAGGTTTATCATGGGACTGATTAAAGCTATAGGAAGTGCAATAGGGGGATCGTTGGCAGATCAATGGTTAGAGGTAATAGAACCTAACAATATGGGTGATAATACCGTATTCACAAGTGGTGTCACAGTTAGAAAAGATGATAAGAGAAGTTCCAACAGAAAAGGAACTGAAGATACCGTATCAAATGGATCCATAATCCATGTCTATCCAAATCAATTTATGATGTTGGTTGATGGAGGTAAAGTTGTGGATTATACAGCGGAGGAAGGATACTACAGAGTTGATAATTCAAGTCTTCCATCTCTGTTTAATGGAACATTTAAGGATGCATTAAAAGAATCATTTGGTCGTATAAAGTTTGGTGGAGTTACTCCTTCAAAGCAAAAAGTCTTCTATGTAAATTTACAGGAAATTAAGGGTATTAAATTTGGAACACCAAATCCACTTAACTACTTTGACAACTTCTATAATTCAGAGTTGTTCTTAAGAACTCATGGAACCTACTCAATAAAAATAACTGATCCATTATTATTCTTTATAGAAGCAATACCAAAGAATAAGGATAAGGTAGAGATTCAGGATATTAATGAACAATACCTATCAGAGTTTTTGGAAGCATTACAATCAGCTATGAATAGAATGTCAGTGGATGGTATTAGAATTTCTCATGTACCTTCAAGGGGAAGAGAATTAAGTCAGTACATGTCTACCATATTAGATGAAGAATGGAAGAGACAAAGAGGTATGGAAGTTCAATCAGTGGGAATTGCCAGCATCTCATATGATGATGAATCTAAGGAATTGATAAATATTAGAAATAAAGGTGCAATGCTTGGAGATCCAAGTATTAGAGAAGGATTTGTTCAGGGTTCAATTGCAAGGGGTATTGAAGCTGCAGGCTCAAATGAAGGTGGAAGTGCACAGGCATTCATGGGTGTAGGAATGGGATTGCAGGGTTCAGGAGGATTCATGGCAGCTGCAAGTCAGACTAATCAGAGACAAATGGAGCAACAATCAGCAAATGAGCAGAAACAAGATACATCTGATAAAAAACAACCAGGTGAATGGTTCTGTCCTGAGTGTGGAACTAAGAACTCAGGCAAGTTCTGTACAGAATGTGGAACTAAAAAACCTGAAGGTGTTAAGTGTTCAAACTGTGGGTTTGAGCCAGTTGGAGGAGTACCTAAATTCTGCCCAGAGTGTGGAAATAAATTTTAATTACGGAGGTTGATTATGTCTACCACCAGCTTTAAGTGTAATAATTGTGGTGCTGGGATTGAATTTAGTCCTGACCATGGAAAATTCAAGTGTGAGTATTGTTTAAGTGAGTTTACTGAAGATGAATTAATACGAGGACCTAAGAAGGATTTAGGCCCTGATCCTGATGAGATAAAGGATCATATAAAAACATATCATTGCAATAGCTGTGGTGCAGATGTTGTCACTGAAGAAACAACTTCAGCAACATTCTGTTATTATTGCCATAACCCAGTTATTTTAACAGATAAGCTAAAGGGGGAGTTTCTTCCACAAAAGATGATTCCTTTCAAAATAAGTAAGGAGAGAGCTCAGCAGCAATTCATTAATTGGGCTGGAAAAAAGAAGTTCGTACCCAAGGACTTTACAAGTAGCTCTCAACTGGAAAAGATAACTGGAGTGTATTTGCCATATTGGAGAGTTGAAGCCAATGCCAGGATCGATTATATAGGTGAAGGTAGAAATATTAAAACCTGGAGAGTTGGAAATACTGAATATACCGAGACTAAAAAGTTTGAGATTGTAAGAAAAGGTAATTTTGAACTTAATAATGTTGGTGAAGTGGGATTTGATAAAATTGAAAAGGCTCTCTTAAATGGTATTGGACCATATAATGAGGATGATGCAATTCCATTTTCCATGGGTTATTTATCTGGGTTTTATGCAGAACAGTATAATATTCCTAGAGAAGAGGTTGAACCTTTCGTTAAGAGAGACTTGGAGAGGTACTTCGGATATATGTTAAGTGAGATAACATCCGGATATCAACAAGTGAGAGAAATAAAGAATGATATGGAGTTAAATTACAAGAATTGGTATTTCTCCTTACTTCCTGCATGGATTTTAACATATAATTACAATGGGAAAACATATATCTATGCAGTAAATGGACAAAATGGCAAGTCCTTTGGAGAATTACCACTTAGCCAAAAGAGACTGTTTTCAACAACAGGATTGATATCAGGAGTGGCCATGCTTCTTCTTATTCTGGGAGGGTGGTTAATATGGTAATTAGAAGAATAATAACATTACTTTTAATTGTGGTTATCATATCTACATCTGGTATAGCTAATGCTCAGAAGAGTATGGTAGTAGATGATGCCTCCCTTTTTAGTGCATCTCAAATTACTGATATTGAGGATAAAGTATTAAAATTATCAGATGAGTATAATATGGATATTGTGGTTGTAACTACTCTTTTTACAGACGGTAAAAGTTCCACGGAGTATGCAGATGACTATTTTGATTACCAAGGCTACGGAAGAGGAGAGGACTACTCTGGAATATTATTTCTTATAGATATGGATAATAGAGAAGTAGCAATATCCACATCAGGACAGGGGATAAGATACCTTACAGATGCAAGGATAGAAAATATATTAGATGTGGTATTTGACTCTGGATTAACCAGAGAGGACTTCTATTCTGCAACTCTGGGGTTTGTAGATGCTACATCATACTATTTAAGTCAGGGAATTCCATCGGATCAGTATACAGTAGAAGGTGAGTACAAGCCGAAAAATAGAATAACATTGGTGGATATGCTAATAAGTCTCGCTGGGTCATTGGGTTTAGGAGGACTATTTCAGGGAACAGTAAGGAGTCAGTATAAGTTTAAGAACCCTGGAAATCCATTCTCATACAAGGCTAATGGTATAGTGAATATAGCCAGTCAAAATGACAGGCTGATCGATACAAATGTCACTACTAGGATTATACCAAGAACACCACCTCCAGGATCTGGTTCAGGTGGTGGAGGTAGAAGTACAGTCCACAGAGGCTCCAGTGGAAGGATGCACGGTGGAGGTAGTAGAAAGTTTTAACTAGGAGGAGAAAGTTGGCACAAGATAAGGGGTTTTTTAGCAAATTAATTAATTTAGACTGGAAGTATGTTCTCCTTGGATTAGTAATAATTTTACTGTTAATTTATGGAGCGATTGAAAATGAGGTTCATATGAGACAACCCTCTGAAGATTGGTCAATTGCAGTTACACTAGAGGAGGAAGTATCTCAGGATTATAGGATGCTATCAGTTATTGAGAGGGAAGATAACTTAGGATACACATATGCTTATGTGGGTGATGATGGAATATATTTAAGAGAGACCAACTGGAGAGGTGAAATTGAGAAGGAGTTATCCTTTGAACTTCCCAGTATAAGAGTTATGGTTCTAAAAATTGATGATCACCAAGGGAAATACCACATATACTACAGTGATAGAAAGCAGTTATTCAAAAAAACCATAGACAAAACTTCATATAGTATAGGTGAAGAAGTTTTAGTCTCCAACTACTCAGAACAGTTTGATGTTAAAGGTGGCGTGGTTATAACAAGTGATGACTCCCTACTGCAACTTATCAGGGATGAGAAGGTAATTGAAGAAATATCAGGATTTGAGGATGTTAAAAAAGTTTTGATAAAAAAAGATGAAGATAAATACTTCTTTAGCTATAATACTGTAATAGGAGGATTTTTAGGTGTTATAGAAGGTGAAGATGTAACTACTACAATGTTACAGGATCAGAAGAATCAAAGTGATTTTGGTTACTTCTCAGATATGTATATTGATAATAATGAAATAGTAATAATGACAAACAAGGTATATATGGCATCCACAAATCCAAACCTTATGAGGATATATTATCTTGACAAAAGGGATCTGAGCTCCAAGAAGGAGTTTAATATATACCATAGCAGAACAACTCTAGATCCCAAAATAGTCCATGTGGAAGGGAGTAGAATCAGCTATGTATTGGGAGTGCAGCAGACATTGGATATCTACGATGAGCTGGAGAAAAAGTACACCTGGGTACAAAGAGGAAAATACACCAATGTTTCTCTATATACAAGAGAAGATGATCGATTGTTGGAGAATACAAGATTGACAATTACAAGAAGATATCCTGTTGGTTATGATTACTTCAATGGAGTCCAAGATGGAGTTCTTGTTTGGAGTGATCTATCAGGAGATTATGGAGACTTGAAGATGGCTGGACATGGATCTGATTGGATCCAATATGGTAGGAATAGTCATAAGATAAGAATTGTTGAATTAGGTCAAACAATAGTGGTTGGAAGTGTAAGCGCAGCCATATGGGGATCTGTGTTTCACATATTTAGAATAGTACCTTATTGGTATATATTCATTGGGTACTTAATGTTGAGTATACTCATCTACTATTTAGTAAAGGGCAATGAAGATAGAAAGTGGAAGTGGCTATTTTTAGGATTTGTATTAGTTACATTAGCTATGAAACTCTATCTAAATGTAATCGATAACTATGACATAGTCATATATAAGAATATTTATCCTATGATCTTGGGAAATAAGGCCTATCTTATTGGATCATCAGTACTTACCACATTGTTTGCGTATTTGGTTTACTTATTATGGCTCAAGGATTACTCCCATTCAAGCAAACCTCTAAAGATATTCTTTTTCGTTGGAGTGGATTATATATTATATCTACTGTCAGTAGTAATATACACAACCACTGCAATGCTGGTAAATAGTTCACTATTATAAGGAGCAATCATATGAAAAATATCGTTGATGTAAAATGGCTTTACGAGAATTTAAATGACGAAAAAATGATAATACTAGATTCTAGATCAGAGCTTGGAAACTATGATTATGGTTTTGATGAGTATAAAAAAGGGCATCTACCCAAGGCTGTATTTGTTTCAGTTGAGGATGTCTTAACTGGAGAAGTCAAAGAACATGGGGGAAGGCATCCCCTACCTGAAATGGAATCTTTTGTTAAAGATATGGAAAACCTAGGCGTGGATGATTCATCATTAGTTGTGGTTTATGATGATGGAGATTTAGCCATGGCAGGAAGATTGTGGTGGATGCTAAAATACATTGGGAAAGAAAATGTATATCTTTTATCAGGTGGAATAAGTGCCTGGAAAGAAGCAGGTTATGGGATAGAGGTTGAAATACCAAGTCCAAGGCATAAGGGAAGTATTACATGGAGTTTAAACAAAAAAATTATAGCATCAGTGGAAGATGTGAAGAAGAACTTATTAAGTGAGGATACTATAATTGTTGATTCAAGATCAGCTGATAGGTTTAGAGGAGAAATTGAACCAATAGATAGAGTTCCCGGCCATATACCAAATGCAAAGAATTATCCATGGACAATACTCACTGAAGGATATGAAGTTAAGGATTTAAATTTTTTAAGGGATCATTTTAAGGGATTAGAGAAGTATGAGAAAGTAATCGTCCATTGTGGTTCAGGAATAACTGGTACAGTTAATTTTGTATTTATGGAAGAAATAGGACTAAAGCCAATTCTTTATGTAGGTGGATATAGTGATTGGATAAGTTATGATGATAATGAAATAATCAAAGAAGCGAAATAAACCATAGAGAGTGCATCTTAAGATATATATGTCTTAAGATGCATTTTTTAATGGGAATAATGTTTACATAGTATGGTATATGGGGTATCATCTAAGTATGTACAAACGGTTGCACAAAGTAGATTGAAAGTTGGTGTAAGCATGAAAAAAAGGGTCAGTGGAATATTAATGCCTATTTCATCATTGCCTGGAAGATTTGGAATCGGAGATTTTGGCAAGGGAGCCTATGACTTCGTAGATTTTCTTGAAAGCTCCAGACAGAAGAATTGGCAGATTTTACCCTTGGGTATAACAGGGTATGGGGACTCACCATATCAGAGTTTTTCAGCATATGCAGGAAATCCATATTTTATTGATTTAAATGAATTCATAGTAGACTCTTATTTAACAGAAGAAGATTTAAAGGGATATCCTTTGGGAGATGATCCAAGATGGGTTGATTATGAGAAGTTATATTTTAATAAGTATCCTTTATTAAGAATAGCTTTTGAAAGATCCTATGATGATGTCAGAGTTGACTTGGAGGATTATTATCTTAGAAATAGTCATTGGTTAAGAGAATTTAGTATATTCATGGCAATAAAGGAAGTGCATGAAGGAAAATCATGGCTGTTATGGGATGAGAATTACAAGAATTATAACAGTAAAGATGTGGAGGAGTTTGAAAGGCAAAATAAGAAAAAAATTGACTTCTGGGTATTCACACAGTTTCACTTTCAAAAACAATGGCTAAAATTAAAGGAATATGCTAATTCAAAGGAAATTAAAATAATAGGTGACTTACCAATCTATGTATCAGAAGATAGTTCAGATGTTTGGGCACACCCTGAGTACTTTAAATTGGATGAAGAATTTGCTCCTATCACTGTTGCTGGAGTACCACCAGACTATTTTACTGCAACAGGTCAGCTTTGGGGAAATCCAATATATGATTGGCAAATTATGGAAGAAAAAGGATATGACTTCTGGATAAAAAGAGTAGCTCACAGCTTTGATATATATGACACCTTGAGGATAGATCATTTTAGAGGTTTTGAAGCTTATTGGGAAGTTCCTTATGGTTCAGAAAATGCGGTGAATGGCAGATGGGTAAAAGGTCCTGGATTAAAACTATTTAATAAAATCAAGGAAGCATTAGGTGAATTGGATATTATTGCAGAAGATCTAGGTTTCCAGACACCAGAGGTTGTCCAATTAATACAGGATACTGGTTTCCCTGGGATGAAGATTCTTCAGTTTGCATTTGATCCAGTAGGGGATAGTGATTATCTACCCCATAATCATGAGAGAAATTCAATTGTATACACTGGGACCCATGATAACAAAACCGTTAGGGATTGGTATGAAACAGCACCTGAGGATGAACTGAACTACGCAATAAAGTATCTTAAGCTTGATGAAATTGAAGGTTATTCTTGGGGACTCATCAGAGGGGCATGGGGATCCAATGCTTATCTGGCAATTGCTCAGATACAGGATTTTCTTGACTTGGGAGAGGAAGCCAGGCTTAACACTCCATCAACCATTGGAAATAATTGGACTTGGAGAGTCCAGCAAGAGAGTTTAAATAAAGAATTATCAGATAGGATTAAAGAGTTAACCCTATTGTATAGGAGGGGAAAGATTGATTAATCACGATACCATGAAGGAGAGAATAAACCTTTATTCAATGACTACATTTGGTGGCGAATTTAACTCGTTGAAAGATAGTGAAAAGTATGTTGTTGTATCTAAGGCTTTGATGGAGACGGTACTTCCATTATGGGAGGAGTCGAAAAACAGAATTAAGGGTAAGAAGAGAGCCTTTTATCTTTCTTCTGAATACTTAATGGGAAGATTTATGACGAATAATTTAATAAATATGGGTACTAAGGATGAGGTTGAAAAGATACTTAGTGAGATTGGAGTTGATTATAACCAAGTAGAGGAATCAGAAGAGGATCCTGCATTGGGAAATGGTGGATTAGGAAGACTTGCTGCATGTTTTCTTGATTCTGCAGCTACAATTGGTTATCCATTGGATGGATATGGCATTCGATATGACTTTGGATTATTTAAGCAGAAGTTTGAAGATGGGAACCAAGTTGAAGTTGCTGACAACTGGACTAAGTATGGAGATCCATGGGGAATTAGAAAGGTTAGCGAAAGTGTACTTGTCAAGTTTAGAGATAACACAGTTAAGGCTGTACCCTATGATTATCCAGTAATAGGATATAATCACAAACTAATAAATACCCTAAGGCTGTGGAAGGCGGAATCCTTAGAAGAATTTGATTTTAGAGCTTTTAATGATCAAAATTATGATCTGGCGGTTAAGGAAAAGAATGATGCTGAAAATATCGCCAAAGTACTCTATCCAAATGACTCCTACGAAGAAGGTAAAAAGCTTAGACTTAAGCAGCAGTACTTTTTTGTGTCTGCATCTTTGCAGGATATTATAAGGAACTATAAGAAGAGTGGAAATGACCTGAGAAATCTATATAAGGATAGCTCAATTCAACTAAATGATACACATCCTGCAGTTGCTATCCCTGAACTTATGAGATTGCTTACGAAAGTCGAGGGATTACACTGGGATGAATCATTTGAGATAATAAGAAGTACATTTGGATATACAAATCACACTCTACTAGCTGAAGCACTTGAACAGTGGCCAATTAGATATTATGAGGAGTTGCTTCCTGAGATTTATGAGATTATACAAAAAATAAACTGGATGTTAATTCAGGAGCTGAAATCAAAAGGGGTTTCTGATAGTGAGCTATACAAGTATGAGATAATACATGATGGAAATATTAGGATGGCCTATATGTCAATATTTGGCTCAAAATCTATAAATGGAGTTGCCAGATTGCATACTGATCTTCTCATAAACCATGAGTTAAAGGATTGGTATAGACTGTATCCTGAAAAATTCAACAATAAGACCAATGGAATCACACAAAGGAGATGGCTGTTGCAATCAAATCCACAGTTGGCAGGAATGATCACCAGATTGCTTGAATCTGATCAGTGGATAACGGACTTATCAAAGCTCAAAGAGTTGGAGAAATTTGCTGATGATGAAGGGGTGCTATATGAATTTCTCAATATTAAACACGAAAACAAACAACAGTTGGCTAATTACATCAAGGAAATTGAAGGTATAGAGATTGATCCAAATTCTATTTATGACATTCAAATAAAGAGACTACATGAGTATAAAAGACAATTATTAAATGCATTCCACATAATGCATCTGTATTTTAAGATAAAGGATAATCCTAATATCGATATGGTTCCAAGGACATTTATCTTTGGAGCAAAATCAGCACCGGGATATGTTAGAGCAAAGGGTATCATCAAGTATATTAACGATATAGCAAAATTGGTAAATAATGATGAAGATGTTAATAAGCATCTTAAGGTGGTATTTGTTCAGAATTATAGAGTTTCATATGCAGAAAGACTATTCCCAGCTGCTGATATATCAGAGCAAATATCAACTGCCGGCAAGGAAGCTTCAGGGACTGGAAATATGAAATTTATGCTAAATGGAGTACCTACACTGGGAACTTATGATGGAGCGAATATTGAGATTGTTGAGGAATCTGGTGAAGAAAATAACTTTATATTTGGATTAAGAGTTGAAGATATCCAGAGGATCCAAGAGATCTATAATCCAAAGGAAGAGTATGACAAGAACCATGAGTTAAGAAGGGTAGTTGATACCCTTATTGATGGTACTTTCAAGGATGAAACTGGAGTTTATAAAGAATTATATGATTCACTTATTTATGGAACTCATTGGCATAGAGCAGACAACTATTTTCTGCTAAAGGATTTTGATGAATACAAAAAAGCCCATGAAAAAGTTGATCAAAGTTTCAGGGATAGGTACAGCTGGTCAAGAAAATGTTGGTTAAATCTTGTAAATTCGGGTAAATTTAGTTCAGATAGAACTATTGATCAGTATGCAAAGGAAATATGGGATATAAGTAAAATTGATTAGTAACCAAAGGGGTTTTTGCCCCTTTGGAGTAAGTCTAGAATTTATATTGTTACACAACAATTTAAATTATATTTTTTGCAGTTAATGCAAGCGTATGCACAGAAAAGTAATTAGGGGGAAAGTACAATGAAAAGAAGAGTATTATTAGCATTAATCGTAGTTTTGGCTTTAACCATAACCGCTTGTTCACCTAGTACACCCAGTGAACCAACTCAGCCTACAACACCTACTGAACCAGGAGAAACTCCTGCAGAAGGGATAGTGGCATCTATATCTGTACAAGTGGAATCAACTTGGAGAAGCTATTACGAGGCAGCAGCTGCCAGAGTTAAAGCAGCAAATCCAGAAGCAGAAATCACTTTTATCGAAACAGGATCATTTGACCATCTAGATGTTTTAGATTCAACTGATGTAACTAATGTTGATGTTGCAGATGTTTTTGCTATTCCTGCAGACAGAATTTATGGACTATCAAACAATGAAGCATTGGCTGGACTGGATGCAATGGCAATGGCATCAAGACTAGGTGGATTCAGAGACTATGACAGTGGTCTTGGTGGAAACTTCAATATCGATGGAGAGTATTTGGCATTCCCAATGAATATTGAAACACTTATCACATTTGTGAACACAGCAAATGCACAGAGTAAAGGTATAGACACTAGTGGTACTATTGAAATGACTGATCTTGGATATCAAGATATGCTATTACCAGCATTTGACGCATGGTTTGGAGTAGCAATGACAAATGCTGGTGAAATAGAACTTTTAGGTCATGATGGAAATGGAAACCTATATTCTGATTTCACTAAGGATTTCGCAGACTTAAATGAACAACAAAAAGAAGTATTCACAGCTCTTTATGATTATTGGAAAGCTCATGACACTAATGGAACTCCTATGTGGGATGCAGATGCTGCTTGGGGATATATGGATACAGAATTTTCAACTGGGGGACAAACTGCCCTTAGAATAGAAGGTCCTTGGTCAACAGGTAATTTATCTGCTTTAGCAGGAAATGGTGCAGACTTAGATATACTTCCTATAAATCAAGTAACAGTAAAAGGTTATCCACTAGCTCACTGGAAAGGCGGATGGGGATTGGCAATAAACTCAAGAAATGAAATGGATGCTGACAAGATGGCATTAGGTCAGGCATTTATTGAAGAAGTTGTAAATCCAGAGTTTGCAGTAGATTTCTTCAAAGCTACTGGTAAGATATTAGAAAATGTA